>NZ_JBHWLC010000088.1:0-31213 GCF_042730635.1 Streptomyces sp. NPDC059917 | reverse complement strand
GGTCTGACGGCTGAGCGGTTCGTAGCTTCGCCTTACACCAATGCTGGTGAGCGGATGTATCGGACGGGTGACCGTGTCCGGTGGACCGCTGAGGGTGAGTTGGTGTATTTGGGGCGTGCGGATGATCAGGTGAAGGTGCGTGGTTTCCGTATCGAGCCGGGTGAGGTCCGGTCGGTGGTGGTGGGTCATCCGATGGTGGCTCAGGCCGCGGTCGTGGTCCGTGAGGACGTGGCGGGTGACAAGCGACTCGTCGCCTACGTCGTCCCCACGGACGGCGCCGACACCGAACTCCCCGCTTCCGTCCGGGAGTACGCCGCCCAGCAGCTGCCCGAGTACATGGTTCCGTCGGCGGTGGTGGTGCTCGATGCGCTGCCGCTGACGGTGAACGGGAAGCTGGACGTCAAGGCGCTGCCCGCGCCGGAGTACACGGCCGGTTCGGGGCGCGGACCCTCCGGCGTGCGGGAGGAGATCCTGTGCGCCGCCTTCGCCGAGGTCCTCGGTCTGGAGAGCGTCGGCGTCGACGACGACTTCTTCGTCCTGGGCGGTCACTCCCTCCTCGCCGTCCGGCTGGTGGAGCGGCTGCGCGGCCACGGGGTGTCCGTGTCCGTACGGGCGCTGTTCCAGACGCCGACCGTGGCGGGCCTGGCCGCGGTGGCCGGGGCCGAGCAGGTCGACGTACCGGCGAACGCGATCCCCGAGGGCGCCACGGCCCTCACTCCGGAGATGCTGCCGCTGGTGGACCTGACCGCCGACGAGGTGGCGCGGATCGTCGCCACCGTCGACGGCGGCGCTGCGAACGTGGCGGACGTCTACCCGCTCGCGCCGCTCCAGGAGGGGCTGCTCTTCCACCACCTCCTCGCCGACGGCGGCGAGGACGCCTACGTCACCCCGAGGGTCGTGGAGTTCGCGTCCCGCGAGCGGCTCGACGCCTTCACGGAGGCGCTGCAGCAGGTCGTGGACCGGCACGACATCTACCGCACCGGGATCGTGTGGGAAGGCCTGCGCGAGCCGGTGCAGGTGGTGTGGCGACACGCCGTCCTCCCGGTCGAGGAGGTCCAGCTGGACCCCCTCGCCGCGGATCCCGCGGGTGAACTGGTGGCCCGGGTCGGCCTGTCCATGGACCTGGGGCGGGCGCCGCTGATCCACATGCACCTGGCGGCAGCGGCCGACGGCCGCTGGCTGGCGCTGCTGCGCATGCACCACATGGTCCAGGACCACACCGCGATGGAGGTGATCCTCGGCGACGTCCAGGCGTTCCTCTCCGGGCGTGGTGCGGAGCTGCCCGAGCCGCTGCCGTTCCGCGACTTCGTGGCGCAGGCCCGGGCGGGCGTGGACAGCGGGGAGCACGAGCGGTTCTTCGCCGAGCTGCTGGGCGATGTCGACGAGCCCACCGCCCCCTACGGCCTCGTGGACGTGCGCGGTGTCGGTGCGGACGTGGCGCGAGCGGTGGGTCAGCTGGAGGAGGGCGTCTCCGGGCGCCTGCGGGACGTCGCGCGCCGGCTCGGTTCGAGCCCGGCGACGGTGATGCACGTGGCGTGGGCGCGGGTGCTGTCCGCGGTCAGCGGCCGCGAGGACGTGGTCTTCGGCACCGTCCTGTTCGGCCGGATGAACGCCGGTGCGGGCTCGGACCGGGTGGCGGGTCCCTTCATCAACACGCTGCCTGTCCGGGTGCGGATGGACGAACTGGGCGCGCTGGCGGCGGTGTCCGCGATGCGCGACCAGCTGGCCGGTCTGCTGGAGCACGAACACGCCCCGCTCGCCCTGGCCCAGCAGGCCAGCGGCGTCCCCGGTGACACCCCCCTGTTCTCCTCGCTCTTCAACTACCGGCACAACTCCGCGCCCGAGGAGGGTGAGGGCGCCGGTTCCGCCCTGGAAGGGATCCGTACGGTCTTCTCCCGCGAGCGGACCAACTTCCCGCTGTCGGTGTCGGTCGACGACGACGGCACGGAGATCGGCCTGGCCATCGACGCGGTCGCCTCGGTGGATGCCAAGGCCGTCGCGGCCCTGATCGCCACGGCCACGGACAACCTGGTCACGGCGATCGAGCGAGCACTGGACGGCGCCCCCGACCAGCCGCTGAGCGCGGTCGACGTACTCGGCGAGGCCGAGCGTCACCGGATGCTGGTGGACTGGAACGACGGTGCCGAGCAGGTGCCCGTGGACTCGCTGCCCGCGCTGTTCGACGCGCAGGCGAAGCGGACCCCGGACGCGGTGGCCGTCCAGTTCGGCGACACGCGGCTGACGTACGCCGAGCTGGACGCCCGGTCGAACCGGCTGGCGCGGCTGCTCGTGTCCCGGGGCGTCGCACCGGAATCGCTGGTCGCCGTATGCCTCGACCGGTCGGTGGACCTGGTGGTCTCCCTCCTCGCCGTGGTGAAGGCGGGCGGCGCCTACCTGCCGATCGACCCGAGCTACCCGGCCGAGCGCATCGCCTTCGTCCTGGGCGACGCGACCCCCGTGACCATGGTCACGGACCGCGAGACCCGCGACCGGCTGCTCGGTCCCGAGGACGCGCGGGTGCTCGCGGTGGTCGCCCTGGACGACCCGGCCGTGGCCGGTGAGCTGGACGGCCTGGACGCTGCACGGCTGACGGACGCGGACCGGGCGGGCGGCCTGCTGCCCTCCCACCCCGCGTACGTGATCTACACCTCGGGGTCGACCGGACAGCCCAAGGGCGTGGTCGTCACCCACGCCAACGTGGCGCGCCTCTTCGGTGCGACACGGAACCGGTTCGCGTTCGGAGCCGAGGACGTGTGGACCTGGTTCCACTCCTTCGCCTTCGACTTCTCGGTCTGGGAACTGTGGGGCGCCCTGCTGTACGGCGGCCGCCTGGTCGTCGTCCCGTTCGAGGTGTCGCGCTCCCCGCAGGACTTCCTGCGGCTGCTCGTCCGCGAACGGGTGACGGTGCTTAACCAGACACCGTCCGCCTTCTACCAGCTGATGCAGGCGGAGGCGCAGGAACCGGAGCTGGGCGGGGAACTGACCCTGCGCACCGTGGTGTTCGGCGGCGAGGCACTGGACCCGGCCCGGCTGCGGGAGTGGTACTCCCGCCACCCGCAGGACGCGCCGCTGCTGGTGAACATGTACGGGATCACCGAGACCACCGTGCACGTCACCTACGCGGCACTGGACGAGGCCGCGGCCACCGACGGAGCCCCGAGCCTCATCGGCCGCCAGATCCCCGATCTGCGGCTGTACGTCCTGGACGGGAAGCTGAGGCCCGTACCCGTAGGGGTGCCGGGTGAGCTGTACGTGGTCGGCGCCGGTCTGGCCCGGGGCTACCTGAACCGCCCCGGGCTGACCTCGGACCGGTTCGTGGCCTCCCCGTACGCCGACGCGGGCGAGCGCATGTACCGCACCGGCGACGTGGTCCGGTGGGACGCGGACGGGAACCTGGAGTTCGTCGGCCGCGCCGACGACCAGGTCAAGGTCCGGGGCTTCCGGATCGAGACCGGCGAGATCGAGGCCGTACTGGCCGCCTGCCCGCAGATCGCCCAGGCCGCGGTCGTCGTCCGTGAGGACACGCCCGGCGACAAGCGGCTCGTCGCCTACGTCGTCCCCGTGGACACCACGGAGCCGGCCGCGGGTGACGGCCTGGCGGGGACCGTCCGGCAGTTCGCCACCGAACGCCTGCCCGGGTACATGGTCCCGGCAGCCGTCGTGGCCATGGACGACCTGCCGTTGACCGTGAACGGAAAGCTGGACCGCAAGGCACTGCCGACACCGGAATACGCCGTCACGGCGGGATCCGGCCGGGGTCCGTCGACCCCTGAGGAAGAGGCCCTGTGTGCGGCGTTCGCCCAGGTGCTGGGGGTGGAGAAGGTCGGCGTGGACGACGACTTCTTCGCCCTCGGCGGGCACTCGCTCCTGGCCGTACGGCTGGTGAGCCGGATCCGGGTGGCGCTGGGCGTGGAAGTCGGGATCGGGACGCTGTTCGAAGCGCCGACGGTCGCGGGTCTCGCACAGCAGCTCGGAAAGAAGAAGTCAGCAAAGCGGCCGGCGTTGCGGCCCATGCGTACGCGTACCCAGGGGGATTCCTGATGTTTCCGTTGTCATTCGCCCAGCGCCGTCTGTGGTTCGTCGAGCAGCTCGAGGGCCCCAGCCCGACCTACAACATCCCCATGGCCATGCGGCTGTCCGGCCAGGTGGACAGCGGGGCCCTGAACGCCGCCCTGCGCGACGTGATGGACCGGCACGAGGTCCTGCGCACCGTGTTCACCGTGTCCGGCGGTGAGCCGCACCAGCAGGTGCTGGAACTCGCCGACCTCACCTGGAAGCTCGACGTCGTCGACCTGTCCACGACGCAGGGCCCGGTCAACGTGCACGCCGCCGTGGCGGGGACGGCGCGCCACGCCTTCGACCTCTCGGCCGAAGTGCCCATCCGGGCCTGGCTGTTCACGGTGGCGCCCGACGACCACGTGCTCCTCGTGGTGGTCCATCACATCGCCGCCGACGGCTGGTCGATGGGACCGCTGGCCCGGGACGTCTCCGAGGCCTACGAGGCGCGCCGCGCCGGCCGGGCACCCGAGTGGGAGCCGCTGCCGGTGCAGTACGCCGACTACGCGATGTGGCAGCGCGAACTGCTCGGCGACGACCAGGACCCGGAGAGCGTCGTCTCCCAGCAGATGGCCTACTGGCGCGAGGCGCTGGCCGGGATCCCCGAGGAACTCGGCCTGCCCTTCGACCACGCGCGCCCCACGGTCGCCAGCTACCAGGGCCACACCGTGTCCCTGAACATCCCGGCGGAGGTCCACGGCCGGCTCGCGGAGCTGGCCCGGGCCGAGGGCGCCACGACCTTCATGGTCCTCCAGGCCGCCCTGGCGGTGCTGCTGTCGCGGTTCGGAGCGGGGACGGACATCCCCATCGGCGCCGCGGTCGCGGGGCGCACCGACGAAGCCCTCGACGACATGGTCGGGCTGTTCGTCAACACCCTGGTCATGCGCACGGACCTGTCGGGGGACCCGACGTTCCGCGAACTGCTCTCCCGCGTACGGAAGTCGGGCATCAGCGCGTTCGCCCATCAGGACGTGCCGTTCGAGCGGCTGGTCGAGGAACTCGCCCCGACGCGCTCCCTGGTCCGGCACCCCCTGTTCCAGGTGATGCTCACCCTCCAGAACAACGCCGAGGCGGCCCTGGACCTGTCGGGTGCCGAGCCGACGAGCCGGGTCTCGGCGGGCAAGTCCGCCGCCAAGTTCGACCTGGAGTTCAGTGTCGGTGAGTCCTTCGGGCCCGGGGGTGTGCCGGCGGGTCTGCGCGGTGCGGTGGTCGCCGCGGCGGATCTGTTCGACGTGGCGTCGGTGGAGCGTCTGATCGAGGGCCTGGTGCGGGTGCTGGGCGCGGTGGCTGCCGAGCCGGAGCTCCGGGTGGGTGCGGTGGACGTGCTGAGCGCCGCCGAGCGCCACGAGTTGGTCTCGGGGTGGAATGACACGGCGGTTGAGCTGCCGGTGGGGACGCTGGGTGGGTTGTTCGAGGCTCAGGTGGCGCGTACTCCGGATGCGGTTGCTGTGGTGTTCGAGGGTGTGGAGGTGTCGTATGCGGAGTTGGATGCGCGTGCGAACCGTCTGGCCCGGGTGCTGATCGCTCGTGGTGTGGGCGCCGAGTCCGTGGTCGGGGTGTGCCTGGAGCGCGGTGTCGACCTGGTCGCCTCGCTGCTGGCGGTGGTCAAGGCGGGCGGCGCGTACGTGCCGGTCGACCCTGATCTACCGTCGGAGCGTGTGGGGTTCATGCTGGCGGACTCGGGTGCGACGTGTGTCGTGGCCTCGGTTGCTCTGGCGGACACGTTGCCCGAGGGCGCGGCTGCCGTCGTGCTGGATGACCCGGCGACGGTTGAGGTGCTGGCCGGGGTTTCCGGTGGTGTGCTGGCGAGTGAGGTGCTGCCTCAGCACCCGGCGTATGTGTTGTTCACGTCGGGTTCGACGGGTCGCCCCAAGGGTGTTGTGGTGTCCCACGCGGGCATTGTGAACCGGCTCGGGTGGATGCAGTCCCGGTACGGGCTGGTGTCGGGTGAGCGGGTGTTGCAGAAGACCCCGTTCGGGTTCGACGTGTCGGTGTGGGAGTTCTTCTGGCCTCTGCTGGAGGGTGCGTCGCTGGTCGTGGCCCGTCCTGGTGGTCACCGGGACCCGGCTTACGTGGCGTCGGTGATCCGCGAAGCGGAGGTGTCGACGGTGCACTTCGTGCCGTCGATGCTGGAGGCGTTCCTGCGGGATCCAGCTGCGGCTGAGTGCTCGGGCCTGCGTCGGGTGATCTGCTCGGGCGAGGCGCTTTCCCCGGCTGCGGTGGCTCGCTTCTTCGAGGTGTTCGGTTCCAGCGTGGAGCTGCACAACCTCTACGGGCCGACCGAAGCATCCGTCGACGTCACCGCCTGGGAGTGCCCTGCCGGTGAGGACATCAGCGTGGTTCCGATCGGTGCTCCGATCGCGAACACGCAGGTCTACGTCCTCGACAGCTCCCTTTCCCCCGTCCCCGTCGGTGTCGGTGGTGAGCTGTACCTCGCCGGTGTCCAGCTGGCCCGGGGCTATGCCGGTCGTGCCGGTCTGACCGCTGAACGCTTCGTCGCCTCCCCGTTCGGGACCGGTGAGCGTCTGTACCGCACCGGTGACCTGGCCCGATGGGGCGTCGAGGGGCAGGTCGAGTACCTGGGCCGTGCCGATGAGCAGGTGAAGATCCGTGGCTTCCGTATCGAGCCGGGTGAGGTCCAGGCCGTCGTGGCCGGGCACCCGCTGGTCGCGCAGGCCGCCGTCGTAGCGCGTGAGGACGTACCGGGCGACAAGCGCCTGGTCGCCTACGTCGTCCCCGTAAGCGACGTGGACGAGGAGGAACTGACCTCTGAGCTGCGGGTGTTCATGCCCGGGCACCTGCCGGAGTTCATGGTCCCGTCCGCGATCGTGGTCCTCGACGCTCTGCCGCTGTCCGTGAACGGCAAGCTGGACCGCAAGGCCCTGCCGGCTCCCGAGTACACGACCGGTTCGGGCCGTGGCCCCTCCAGCGTCCGTGAGGAGATCCTCTGCGCCGCCTTCGCCGAGGTCCTCGGCCTGGAGAACGTGGGCGTCGACGACAGCTTCTTCGCCCTGGGCGGTCACTCGCTGCTGGCCATCCGCCTGGTGGAGATCCTGCGCGGCCACGGCGTGACCGTGTCCGTACGGGCGCTGTTCCAGACGCCGACCGTGGCGGGCCTGGCCGCGGTGGCCGGAACCGGGGAGATAGTGGTTCCCGAGAACGCCATCCCCGAGGGCACCACGACCATCACGCCAGAGATGCTGCCGCTGGTGGACCTGACCGCCGACGAGGTGGCACGCATCGTCGCCACCGTCGAGGGCGGCGCCGCGAACGTGGCGGACATCTACCCGCTCGCACCGCTCCAGGAGGGTCTGCTCTTCCACCACCTCCTCGCCGAGGGCGGCGAGGACGCCTACGTCATGCCGACGGTCATGGAGTTCGACTCCCGCGACCGCCTGGACGCCTTCACCGACGCGCTCCAGCAGGTCCTGAACCGGCACGACGTCCTGCGCACCGCGATCGTGTGGGAGGGCCTGCACGAGCCCGTGCAGGTCGTGTGGCGGCGCGCCGTCCTGCCGGTCGAGGAGGTGCGGCTGGATCCGAACGGCGCCGATCCCATGGACCAGTTGCTGGCGGCCGGCGGCCTGTCCATGGACCTGGGCCGGGCTCCGCTGGTCGGGCTGCACGCGGCGGGCGTCTCCGACGACCGCTGGCTGCTGCTGGTCCGCGTCCACCACATGGTGCAGGACCACACGGGCCTGGAGATGCTGCTCGGCGAGGTGCGGGCGACGCTCGCCGGACGCGGCGCCGAGCTGTCCGAGCCGCTGCCGTTCCGCAACTTCGTCGCCCAGGCGCGTGCCGGGGTCGAACGGTCCGAGCACGAGCGGTTCTTCGCCGAGCTGCTGGGCGACGTCGACGAGCCCACCGCCCCGTACGGCGTGGTGGACGTGCGGGACGTCGGTGCCGAGGTGGCACGGGCGGGCTCCCGTTTCGACGACGAACTGGCCGAACGGCTGCGCGCGGTCGCCCGGCGACTCGGTGCCAGCCCGGCGACCGTGATGCACGTGGCGTGGGCGCGGGTGCTGTCCGCGGTCAGCGGCCGCGAGGACGTGGTCTTCGGCACCGTCCTCTTCGGCCGGATGAACGCCGGATCCGGCACCGACCGCGTGGCGGGTCCCTTCATCAACACGCTGCCCGTCCGGGTGCGGGTGAACGAACTGGGCGCGCTGGCGGCGGTGTCCGCGATGCGCGGTCAGCTGGCCGGTCTGGTGGAGCACGAACACGCCCCGCTCGCGGTGGCGCAGCAGGCCAGCGGCGTCTCCGGGGACACCCCCCTGTTCACCTCGCTGTTCAACTACCGGCACAACAGCGCCCCTTCCGCCGACCTGATCGCCCAGGCCGACGAGGACATGCAGGGCATCCGGACGCTGCTCCAGCGGGAGCGCACCAACTACCCCCTCTCGGTCGCGGTCAACGACGGCGGCAACGGGATGGGCCTGGCCATCGACGCGGTCGCCCCGATCGACCCGGAGGCGGTCGCCACGCTGATGACCGCCGCCACGCGGAACCTGGTGGCGGCGCTCGAACAGGCCCTGGACGGCGGCCCCGACCTGCCGCTGACCACGGTCACCGTGCTCGACGAGGCCGAGCGGCAGCGCGTGCTCACCGCATGGAACGACACCGCGGCCGAAGTGCCGCCGGTATCCGTTCCGCAGTTGTTCGAGACCTGGGCGGCGCGCACCCCGGACGCGGTGGCCGTCGTCTTCGAGGGCACCGAGGTGTCGTACGGGGACCTGAACGCGCGGGCCAACCGGCTGGCGCACCACCTGGTCTCCCGGGGCGTGGGTCCCGAGTCGGTGGTCGGCCTGTGCCTGCCGCGCGGCGTGGACATGGTCGTCGCGATCCTGGCCTCCTGGAAGGCCGGGGCCGCCTACGTCCCGCTGGACCCGGAGTACCCGGTCGAGCGCCTCGCGTTCATGCTCGCCGACAGCGGGGCCCGTGCGGTCGTCCTGCGCCAGGACGTGGCGGGCGACCTGGCCGACGGCCTCGACGCGGACCGGGTGGTCCGGCTCGACGACCCCCGGGTGGGCGCCGAACTGGCGACGCTGCCGGACACCGCGCCCGACGCGGCCGTGGCGGCGACCGCTCTGGCCTACGTCATCTACACCTCGGGATCCACCGGTCGCCCGAAGGGCGTCGCGGCCACCCATGACGGGCTGGTGAACCTGGTGTCGGTGTTCGGTCCGCTGATGGAGGTCGGGCCGGGTGTCGGGGTGCTGCAGTTCGCTTCGTTCAGTTTCGACGCGTCGGTGCTGGATGTGGCGGTGACGCTGGGCCGTGGTGGTTCTCTGGTGGTGGCGGGCGCGGCCGAGCGGGCGGAGCCGAAGCTGTTGCGCGCGCTGGTCGAGTCGGCCGGTGTGCGGTCCGCGAGCGTGGTGCCGTCGCTGCTGGGCGTGCTGGAGCCCGCGGACCTGGCGGGCGTCGGCTCGCTGGTGATCGGCGCCGAGGCGATCGAACCGGGCCTGGCAGCCGCGTGGGCGCGGGGCCGGAACCTGATCAACACCTACGGACCCACCGAAGCCACCGTGATCGTGGCCACCGGATCGGTCGACCCGGGCCGCGAGGGGACGGTCCCCTTCGGCTCACCGACGGCCAACACCAGGCTGTACGTCCTCGACGGATCGCTCCAGCCCGTCCCGGCCGGTGTCGAGGGAGAGCTGTACGTGGCGGGCGCGCAGCTGACGCGCGGCTACCACGGCCGACCCGAACTCACCGCCGAACGCTTCGTCGCCTGCCCCTTCGCCGGAGCCGGGGCGCGGATGTACCGGACCGGCGACCTCGCCCGCTGGGAGACCGACGGCCAGCTGACCTTCGCCGGGCGGGCCGACGAGCAGGTCAAACTGCGCGGGTTCCGCATCGAACTGGGCGAGGTGCAGGCCGTGGCGGCCGGGCACCCGGCCGTGGCGCAGGCCGCGGTCATCGCCCGTGAGGACGCGCCCGGCGACAAGCGCCTCGTCGCCTACGTCGTCCCCGCCGACGGCGCGGACGCCGGACTGCCCACGTCGGTGCGCGCGTTCGTGGCCGAGCGGCTGCCGGAGTACATGGTCCCGGCCGCGGTCGTGGTACTGGACGAGGTGCCCCTGACCGTGAACGGAAAGCTGGACCGCAAGGCCCTGCCCGCGCCCGACTACGGCGACGCGGTGAGCCCGGGCCGGGCCCCGTCCACCCTCCACGAGGAGATCCTCACCGGAGTCTTCGCCCAGGTGCTGGGCGTGGACACCGTCGGTGTCGACGACGACTTCTTCACCCTCGGCGGCCACTCCCTCCTCGCCGTTCGCCTGGTCAGCCGCGTGCGGGCCGTGCTCGACGTGGAAGTGCCGCTCCGTGCGCTGTTCGAGGCACCGACGGTCGCCCGGCTCGCAGCCAGGATCGACGGCGCCGACCGGGCCCGTCTGGCCCTGGCCGCCCGGGAACGCCCCGAGCGGGTGCCGCTGTCGTTCGCGCAGCGCCGCCTGTGGTTCATCGGCCAGCTGGAGGGGCCGAGCGCGACCTACAACATCCCGATGGTGCTCCGCCTGGCGGGCCAGGTCGACGCCCAGGCGCTCGGCGCGGCCCTGCGGGACGTCATCGGCCGCCACGAAGCGCTGCGCACGGTGTTCGCGGTGGCCGACGGCGAGCCGTACCAGCAGGTGCTGGACCTCGCGGACCTGCCGTGGAAGCTCGACGTCGTGGACCTCTCCACCACGGCGGCCGACGTGGACACCGCGGTATCGGAGGCGGCGCGCCACGCCTTCGACCTCTCGGCCGAAGTGCCCATCCGGGCCTGGCTGTTCTCGGCCGGAGCGGACGAGCACGTGCTCGTCGTGACCGTGCACCACATCGCCGGTGACGCCTGGTCCACGGGACCGCTGGCCCGGGACGTCTCCACCGCGTACGCCGCGCGCCAGGAGGGCCGGGCGCCCGCGTGGGAGCCGCTGCCGGTCCAGTACGCCGACTACGCGATGTGGCAGCGCGAACTGCTCGGCGACGACCAGGACCCGGACAGCCTCGTCTCGCAGCAGATGGCCTACTGGCGCGAGGCGCTGGCCGGGATCCCCGAGGAACTCGGCCTGCCCTTCGACCACGCGCGCCCGTCGGTGGCCAGCCACCGCGGGCACGGAGTCTCCCTGGAGATCCCGGCGGAGGTGCACGCGCGGCTGGTGGAGCTGGCGCGCGCCGAGGGCGTGACGGTGTTCATGGTGCTGCAGGCCGCGCTGGCGGTCACGCTGTCGCGGTTCGGCGGCGGAACGGACATCCCGATCGGATCGGCGAACGCCGGACGTACGGACGAAGGGCTTGACGACCTCGTCGGCTTCTTCATCAACACGCTGATGCTGCGTGCGGACCTGTCGGGTGACCCGACGTTCCGCGAACTGCTGGCGCGGGTGCGGGAGGCCGGTCTGTCGGGCTTCGCGCACCAGGACGTGCCGTTCGAGCGACTGGTCGAGGAACTCGCCCCGACGCGTTCCCTGTCCCGGCACCCGCTGTTCCAGGTGATGCTCACCCTCCAGAACAACGCCGAGGCGGTCGTGGACCTGCCCGGGGTACAGGCGGGAGGAGCATCGGCCGGCGTGCCGGTGGCCAAGTTCGACCTGGAGTTCAGTGTCGGGGAGTCCTTCGGGCCGGGGGGTGTGCCGGCGGGTCTGCGCGGTGCGGTGGTCGCGGCGGCGGATCTGTTCGACGTGGCGTCGGTGGAGCGTCTGATCGAGGGCCTGGTGCGGGTGCTGGGCGCGGTGGCTGCCGAGCCGGAGCTCCGGGTGGGTGCGGTGGACGTGCTGAGCGCTGCCGAGCGCCACGAGTTGGTCTCGGGGTGGAATGACACGGCGGTTGAGCTGCCGGTGGGGACGCTGGGTGGGCTGTTCGAGGCGCAGGTGGGGCGTACTCCGGACGCTGTTGCTGTGGTGTTCGAGGGCGTGGAGGTGTCGTATGCGGAGCTGGATGCGCGTGCGAACCGACTGGCCCGGGTGCTGATCGCTCGTGGTGTGGGCGCGGAGTCTGTGGTCGGGGTGTGCCTGGAGCGTGGCGTGGACCTGGTCGCTTCGCTGCTGGCGGTGGTGAAGGCGGGCGGTGCGTATGTGCCGGTTGACCCTGATCTGCCGTCGGAGCGTGTGGGGTTCATGCTGGCGGACTCGGGTGCGACGTGTGTCGTGACCTCGGGTGTGTTGGCGGGCGTGCTGCCTGAGGGTACGGCTGTGGTCGTCCTTGATGACCCGGCGACGGTTGAGGTGCTGGCCGGGGTTTCCGGTGGTGTGCTGGCGGTTGAGGTGTTGCCTCAGCACCCGGCGTACGTGCTGTTCACGTCGGGTTCGACCGGTCGCCCCAAGGGTGTGGTCGTGTCCCACGAGGGCATTGTGAACCGGCTCGGGTGGATGCAGTCCCGCTACGGGCTGGTGGCCGGTGAGCGGGTGTTGCAGAAGACGCCGTTCGGGTTCGACGTGTCGGTGTGGGAGTTCTTCTGGCCGCTGCTCGAGGGCGCGTCGCTGGTCGTCGCCCGTCCTGGTGGTCACCGTGACCCGGCGTATGTGGCGTCCGTGATCCGCGAAGCGGGTGTCTCGACGGTGCACTTCGTGCCGTCGATGCTGGAGGCGTTCCTGCGTGACCCGGCCGCGACCGAGTGCTCGGGCCTGCGTCGGGTGATCTGCTCGGGCGAGGCGCTCTCTCCGGCTGCGGTGGCTCGCTTCTTCGAGGTGTTCGGCACGGGTGTGGAGCTGCACAACCTCTACGGCCCCACCGAGGCATCCGTCGACGTCACCGCGTGGGAGTGCCCTGCGGGTGAGGACATCAGCGTGGTTCCGATCGGTGCTCCGATCGCGAACACGCAGGTCTACGTCCTCGACAGCTCCCTTTCCCCCGTCCCCGTCGGTGTCGGTGGTGAGCTGTATCTCGCCGGTGTCCAGCTGGCCCGGGGTTACGCGGGTCGTCCCGGTCTGACGGCCGAGCGCTTCGTAGCTTCCCCGTTCGGGACCGGTGAGCGTCTGTACCGCACGGGCGACCTGGCGCGTTGGGATGCGAACGCCCAGGTGGAGTACCTGGGCCGTGCCGATGAGCAGGTGAAGATCCGCGGCTTCCGCATCGAGCCGGGTGAGGTCCAGGCCGTCGTGGCCGGGCACCCGCTGGTCGCGCAAGCCGCCGTCGTGGCCCGCGAGGACGTACCGGGCGACAAGCGCCTGGTCGCGTATGTGGTCCCCGCAGGCGATGTGGACGTGGATGAGCTGCGGCTGTACCTGTCCGGGCACCTGCCGGAGTTCATGGTCCCGTCCGCGATCGTGGTCCTCGACGCCCTGCCGCTCTCGGTCAACGGCAAGCTCGACCGCAAGGCGCTCCCCGCCCCGGAGTACGCGACGGGTTCGGGCCGTGGGCCCTCCACGGTTCGTGAGGAGATCCTCTGCGCCGCCTTCGCCGAGGTCCTCGGCCTGGACAGCGTGGGCGTCGACGATGACTTCTTCGCCCTCGGAGGTCACTCCCTGCTGGCCATCCGGCTGGTGGAGATCCTGCGCGGGCACGGCGTGACCGTGTCCGTACGGGCGCTGTTCCAGACGCCGACGGTGGCTGGTCTGGCCGCGGTGGCCGGGGCCGAGGAGATGGTGGTTCCCGAGAACGCCATCCCCGAGGGCGCCACGACCATCACTCCGGACATGCTGCCGCTGGTGGACCTGACCGCCGACGAGGTGGCGCGGATTGTCGCGACCGTCGACGGCGGGGCCGCGAACGTCGCGGACATCTACCCCCTCGCACCGCTCCAGGAGGGGCTGCTCTTCCACCACCTCCTCGCCGACGGCGGTGAGGACGCCTACGTCATGCCGACCGTCCTGGAGTTCGACTCCCGCGACCGGCTCGACGCCTTCGCCGACGCGCTCCAGCAGGTCGTCAACCGGCACGACATCCTGCGCACCGCGATCGTGTGGGAGGGCCTGCGCGAGCCCGTGCAGGCGGTGTGGCGGCGCGCCGTCCTGCCGGTCGAGGAAGTACGGCTGGACCCGGACGGCGCGGACCCGGTGGGCGAGCTGGTGGCCCTGGGCGGGTCGCACATGGACCTGGGCCGGGCACCGCTGATCGGCCTGCACGTGGCCGCGGAGCCGGGCAGTGACAGGTGGCTGGTGCTCTTCCGGGCGCACCACATGGTGCAGGACCACACCGCTGTGGTGGTGCTGCTGGAGGAGGTCCAGGCGTTCCTCGCCGGGCGCGGCGGAGAGCTGGCCGACCCGCTGCCGTTCCGGAACTTCGTGGCCCAGGCCCGTGCCGGGCTGGGCAGCGGGGAGCACGAGTCGTTCTTCGCCGAGCTGCTGGGCGACGTGACGGAGCCGACCGCTCCGTTCGGACTCGTGGACGCGCGGGGCGACGGCGCGGGCGTGGTGCGGGCCGGGCTGGCGTTCCCCGACGAGCTGAACGACCGTCTGCGCGAGGTCGCGCGGCGGCTCGGATCCAGCCCCGCGACCGTCCTGCACGTGGCGTGGGCGCGGGTGCTGTCCGCGGTCAGCGGTCGGGACGACGTGGTCTTCGGCACCGTCCTGTTCGGCCGGATGAACGCGGGCGCCGGTTCCGACCGGGTGGCCGGACCGTTCATGAACATGCTTCCGGTACGGGCCCGGCTGGACTCGACGGGCGCGCTGGCGGCGGTGACCGCGATGCGCGGTCAGCTCGCGGCCCTGCTCGAACACGAGCACGCGCCCCTCGCGGTGGCCCAGCGGGCCAGTGGCGTGCAGGGTGACGCGCCCCTGTTCACCTCGATGTTCAACTACCGGCACAACGGCGCCCAGGGTTCGGGCAAGACCTCCGGCGGGGCCGCGGCGGAGGCCGGGGCGCGGGGCCTGGAGGGGATCCGTACGGTGAAGGTCGTCGACCGCACCAACTACCCCCTCTCGGTCGCCATCGACGACGACGGCAACCGGCTGGGGCTGGCCGTCGACGCGGTCGCCCCGATCGACCCGCGGATGGTGGCCGGGCTCGTGCGCACGGTCACCGCGAACCTGGTGGACGCGCTGGAGCGGGCCCTCGACGGTGGCCCGGACCAGCCGCTGAGCGGCCTTCGGGTGCTCGGCGAGGCCGAGCGGCACCAGGTGCTCACCGAATGGAACGACACCGGGACCGAGATGCCGGACGCCGCGGTTCCAGAGCTGTTCGAGGCGCAGGCGGCCCGTACGCCGGACGCGGTCGCGGTGGTGTGCGACGGCGTCGAGGTGACGTACGCGGAACTGGACGCGCGGGCCAACCGGCTGGCCCACCACCTCGTCGGCCAGGGCGTGGGCCCGGAGTCGCTGGTGGCCCTGTGCATGCGGCGGGGCGTCGAGATGACCGTCGCGATCCTGGGCGTCTGGAAGGCGGGGGCCGGGTACCTGCCGATCGACCCGGAGTACCCGGCGGACCGCATCGCGTTCATGCTGTCGGACGGCGGCGTCGCGCTGCTGCTGAGCGAGGAGGAGGTGCTCGACGAGCTGCCCGTCGGCCGGGTGCGCGCCATGGCGCTGGACGAGCCGATGGTCGCCGCCATGGTCGGCGCCTGCCCGGACACCGCGCCCGGTGTCGCGGTGGCGCCGCAGGGCCTGGCCTACGTGATCTACACGTCGGGATCCACCGGCCGTCCGAAGGGCGTCGCGGTCACCCACGGCGGCCTGACGAACTACGTGGTCTGGGCGAGCGGGGCCTACGGCATGGAGGCCGGGGGAGGGGCGCCCCTGCATTCGTCCCTCGCCTTCGACCTGACGGTGACCAGCGTGCTGGTGCCGCTGGTGTCGGGCTCGGCGGTCGTGGTGAGCCCGGAGGGCGGCGCCGAGGGACTGGCGGCGCTGGTCGCCGCGGGCGGCGGGTTCGGGCTGGCCAAGGTGGTGCCCGCCCATCTGCCGCTGCTCACCGAACTCTTGACGGCGGAGCAGGTGTCCACTACGGCGCGCAAGATGATCGTCGGTGGTGAGGCGTTGACCGGCGCCGTGGTCCGCTCGTGGCTGGAGCGGGCGCCGCGTTCGGTGGTGGTCAACGAGTACGGACCGACCGAGACGGTCGTCGGATGCACCGTGTTCGAGGTCGCGGCGGGTCAGGAGATCGGTGAATCGGTGCCGATCGGCAAGCCGAACGCCAACACCCGGGTCTACGTCCTGGACGGGGCGCTGCAGCCGGTGGCGCCCGGAGTCATCGGTGAGCTGTACATCGCCGGTGCCCAGCTCGCGCGGGGCTACGTCCGACGGCCGGGGCTGACGGGCGAGCGCTTCGTGGCCTGCCCGTTCGAGGGGGGCGGCCGGATGTACCGGACCGGTGACCAGGTCCGGTGGACCGTTGACGGACAGCTGGAGTACCTGGGAAGGTCCGACGAGCAGGTGAAGGTCCGGGGCTTCCGGATCGAGCCGGGCGAGGTCCAGGCCGCCTTCACGGTCCACCCGTCGGTGGGTCAGGCCGCGGTCATGGCCCGCGAGGACACGCCCGGTGACATCCGTCTCGTCGCCTACGTCGTCCCCGCCGAGGGCGACGGCCTGTTCGACCTCGAACTCCCGGCGATCCTGCGCAAGTTCGTCGCCCAGCGGCTGCCCGAGCACATGATTCCCGCGGCGGTCGTCATGCTGGAACGGCTGCCGCTGACGCAGAACGGCAAGCTGGACCGCAAGGCGCTGCCCGCCCCGGAGTACGCCGGGGCGACGGGCGCCGGACGGGCGCCGTCCACCCCGCAGGAGGAGACCCTCTGCGAGCTGTTCGCGCAGGTGCTGGGAGTCGACGGCGTCGGCATGGACGACGACTTCTTCGAGCTGGGCGGCCACTCGCTGCTCGCGGTCCGGCTGGTGAGCCTGGTCCGTGCGCGGCTGGGTGTCGAGGTCCCGTTGAAGGTCCTGCTGAACGCCGCGACGGTCGCCGGCCTCGCGGCGGAACTCGGAAAGCAGCAGGCGGCCCGGCCCGCGCTGCGCCCGATGCGTCCCCGCGAGGAGTCCTGATGACGCGGGGGCGCTGGATCGCCCTGTAGTACCCGAAGCCGCGGCCGGTTCCCCCCTGGCCGCGGCTTCCCGCGTTCAACTGGCGCGACGACTCAGTTGAACGAGTCCTTGCTGTGTTATCGGTTGAACGCGGCGCGGCCGCCTTGGTATTCGGGTCGGCGAATCCGGTGGTGGTCATTCCCGGACCGACGTGCGGGCCAAGAACCTGATGGCGAACATTTCCAACTGCCCTGCCCAGCACGTAGTTTCTTTCGTCATAGTCGAATATTCGGTCCGATAAATCGGCTGGAGGTCCACGACGATCCGGCCGTGGACCTTTTCGTGTTGGCTGAGCATCGTTTCTTCGTGC
The DNA here is from genome assembly GCF_042730635.1 of Streptomyces sp. NPDC059917. Lineage (NCBI taxonomy): Bacteria > Bacillati > Actinomycetota > Actinomycetes > Kitasatosporales > Streptomycetaceae > Streptomyces > Streptomyces sp. NPDC059917. The sequence continues at coordinate 13,915 of NZ_JBHWLC010000088.1, read as the reverse complement.
ATGCACAACAGCTTGGAAGTCAAAAGTCAGCTAGGCCGGCGTTGCGGCCGATGCGTAACCATTGAGGATTCCTGATGATTCCGTTGTCATTCGCGCAGCGCCGGTTGTGGTTCATCGACCAGTTGGAGGGGCCGAGCGCCACCTACAACATCCCGATCGTGCTGCGGCTGTCCGGTGAGGTGGACGGGAAGGCGCTGGGAGCGGCGCTGCGTGACGTGGTGGGCCGCCACGAAGTGCTGCGCACCGTCTTCGCGGTCGCCGACGGCGAGCCGTACCAGCGCATCCTGAAGCTCGAGGAGCTGGCCTGGGAGCTGTCCGTGGCCGAGGTCGGGCCGGGGGAGCTGGAAGGCGCGGTGGCGCGGGCCTCGGCGTACGCCTTCGACCTGTCGGCCGAAGTGCCGATCCGGGCCTGGTTGTTCTCGGCCGGCGCGGACGAGCACGTGCTCGTCGTGACGGTCCACCACATCGCCACCGACGGCTGGTCCACGAAGCCGCTGGCCCGGGACCTGTCCGTGGCGTACGCGGCACGCTGCGAGGGGCGGGCCCCCGCGTGGGAGCCGCTGCCGGTGCAGTACGCGGACTACGCCCTGTGGCAGCGCGAGCTGCTCGGCGACGACCAGGACCCGAACAGCGTCGCCTCCCGGCAGATCTCCTACTGGCGCGAGGCGCTGGCAGGTGTGCCCGACGAACTGCAACTGCCCTTCGACCACGCCCGCCCGGCGGTGGCCGGCTACCGGGGCCACACGGTGGGACTGAACGTCTCCGCGGAGGTGCACGCGCGCCTGACGGAGGTCGCGCGCGAGTCCGACGTGACCATGTTCATGGTGGTCCAGGCCGCGCTGGCCGTCCTGCTGTCCCGGCTCGGCGCGGGCACCGACATCCCGATCGGCGCCACGGTCGCGGGCCGCACCGACGTCGCCCTCGACGACCTCGTCGGCTTCTTCGTCAACACCCTGGTCATGCGCACCGACCTGTCCGGCGAGCCGACCTTCGCCGATGTGCTCGCACGGGTGCGGGAGGCCGGCTGGAACGCCTTCGCGCACCAGGACGTGCCGTTCGAGCGGCTGGTCGAGGAGCTCGCCCCGGCTCGTTCCCTCTCCCGTCACCCGCTGTTCCAGGTGATGCTCACCATGCAGAACACCGCCGGGGCCGAACTCGACCTCCAGGGCGTGCGGGCCGGAGGCGCCCCGGGCGCCCAGCCCGACTCGCTGACCGCCGGGCTCGCCGCCAAGTTCGACATCGAGACCAGCGTCGGCGAGGCCTTCGACGCCGAGGGGCGGCCCGCCGGACTGCGCGGTGAGATCATCGCGGCCGCGGACCTCTTCGAACGCGCGTCGGTCGAGCACCTGGCGCTGCGGCTCGCGCGCGTCCTGGAGGCCGTCGCCGCCGAGCCGCGGACACCGGTGCACACCATCGACGTCCTGGCCGAGAGCGAGCGCCGCCAGGTGCTCGTCGACTGGAACGGCACCGCCCTGGAGCTGCCGGCGGACACGGTCACGGTCGCGGACCTCTTCGAGGCGCAGGTCGCCCGTACCCCCGACGCCGTCGCCCTCGTCGTCGACGGCCTGGAGCTGTCGTACGCCGAACTGGACGCGCGGGCCAACCGGTTGGCCCACCACCTGATCGGCCGCGGAGTCGGTCCCGAGTCGATGGTCGCGGTGTGCCTGGAGCGCGGCGCGGACGTCGTGCCCGCGCTGATCGCGGTGCTCAAGACCGGCGGCGCCTACCTGCCCGTGGACCCGGACTACCCGGCCGGGCGCATCGCCTACATGCTGGACGACGCGGCGCCCCTGGTGGTGCTCGCCTCCACGGCCACCGCCGCCGCGCTGCCGCCCGTACGCCCGGAACTCGTGGTGCTGGACGCGCCGGAGACCGTGAGCGTCCTGGCCGCCCTGCCGTCGCACGCGCCGACGCAGGACGCCCGCGTGGCGCCGCTGACACCCGTGCACCCGGCCTACGTGATCTACACCTCGGGTTCCACGGGACGCCCCAAGGGCGTGGTGGTCGAGCACCGGTCCGCGGTGGCCCTGCTGACCTGGGCGGCCGCCGAGTTCGGCGGCGCCGACTTCGCCCGGGTGCTGGTCTCCACCTCGTTCAACTTCGACGTCTCGGTCTTCGAGCTGTTCGGCCCCCTGGTCTCCGGCGGATCCGTCGAGGTCGTACCGGACCTGCTGGCCCTCGCCGACCGCGACCGCGGCCCCTGGCAGGTCAGCCTGGTCAGCGGCGTGCCCTCGGCCTTCGCCCAGATCCTGGGCGGACCGGGCCCCGACGCCCGTCCGCGCACCGTGGTCCTGGCGGGCGAGGCGCTCACCGCCGACGCGGTGGGCGGCATCCGCCGGGCCCTCCCGGGCGTGCGGCTGGCGAACATCTACGGCCCGACCGAGGCGACCGTGTACACCACGGCCTGGTACACCGACGAGGACGTCGAGGGGGCCGTGCCCATCGGCCGGCCGATCTCGAACGCCCGGGTGTACGTGCTGGACGGACGCATGGCGCCCGTCGCCCCCGGTGTCGCGGGCGAGCTGTACATCGCGGGCGCGGGCCTGGCCCGCGGCTACCTGCGCCGCCCCGCGCTGACCGCCGAACGGTTCCTGGCCGACCCCTTCGGTGCCCCGGGCGAGCGCCTCTACCGCACCGGCGACCTGGTGCGCTGGAACACCGAGGGCCAGGTGGAGTACCTGGGCCGCGCCGACGAGCAGGTGAAGGTGCGCGGTTTCCGCATCGAGCTCGGCGAGGTCCAGTCGGTCGTCGCCGGACACGACGCGGTGGCCCAGGCCGTCGTGGTCGCCCGTGAGGACACCCCGGGCGACAAGCGCCTGGTCGCCTACGTCGTGCCCGCCGAGGGCGCGTCCCACGAGGAGCTGCCGACGGCGGTGCGCACGCGGGTGGCGGAGCGCCTGCCGCAGTACATGGTGCCGTCCGCGGTGGTGGTTCTGGCGGCCCTGCCGCTGTCGGTCAACGGCAAGCTGGACCGCAGGGCCCTGCCCGCGCCGGAGTACACGGCCGGTTCGGGCCGTGGTCCCTCCAGCGTGCGGGAGGAGATCCTGTGCGCCGGATTCGCCGAGGTCCTGGGCCTGGAGAGCGTCGGCGTCGACGACGACTTCTTCGCGCTGGGCGGCCACTCCCTGCTCGCGGTGCGCCTGGTGGAGGTCCTGCGCACGCGCGGGGTCTCGGTATCGGTACGGGCGCTGTTCCAGACCCCGAGCGTGGCGGGCCTGGCCGTGGTGGCCGGGACCGAGCAGGTCGAGGTACCGCCGACCGCCATCCCGGCGGACGCGCTGGAGATCACCCCGGAGATGCTGCCGCTGGTGGACCTGAGCGCCGACGAGGTGGCGCGGATCGTCGCCACCGTCGAGGGCGGCGCCGCCAACATCGCGGACGTCTACCCGCTGGCCCCGCTCCAGGAGGGCCTGCTCTTCCACCACCTCCTCGCCGACGGCGGCGAGGACGCCTACATCCTGCCGACCGTGGTCAGGTTCGACGACCGGGAGCGGCTGGACGCCTTCACCGAGGCCCTGCGCCGGGTGGCGGCCCGGCACGACATCCTGCGCACCGCGATCGTGTGGGAGGGCCTGCGCGAGCCGGTACAGGTGGTGTGGCGGCGCGCCGTCCTGCCGGTCGAGGAAGTACGGCTGGACCCGGACGGCGCGGACCCGGTGGGCGAGCTGGTGGCCCTGGCCGGTACGTCCATGGACCTGCGGCGCGCGCCGCTGATCCACGTGCACGCGGCGGCGGAACCGGGCGGCGACGCGTGGCTGGCCCTGGTGCGGGTGCACCACATGGTCCAGGACCACACCGCCCTGGAGGTGCTGCTCGAAGAGGTCGAGGCGTTCCTGGCCGGCCGCGGCGACGAGCTGCCCGAGCCGCTGCCCTTCCGCGACTTCGTCGCACAGGCCCGCGGCGGTGTCGAGCGCGCGGAACACGAGCGCCACTTCGCCGGACTGCTGGGCGACGTGACCGAGCCGACCGCGCCGTACGGGCTGATGGACGCCCACGGCGACGGCGCCGGTGTCGTGCGCACCAGAGTGCGGTTCACCCCCGAGCTCTCGCAGCGGCTCCGCGAGGTCTCGCGCCGCTCCGGCGCCAGCCCGGCGACCGTGATGCACGTGGCGTGGGCGCGCGTACTGGCCGCCGTCAGCGGCCGCGACGACGTGGTCTTCGGCACCGTCCTCTTCGGGCGCATGAACGCCGGTACCGGATCCGACCGGACCCTGGGCCCGTACATCAACACGCTGCCGGTGCGCGTGAAGACCGCCGAGTCCGATGCCGCGGCGTCGGTCGCCGCGATGCGCGGTCAGCTCGCCGAGCTGCTCGCCCACGAGCACGCGCCGCTGGCACTCGCCCAGCAGGCCAGCGCCGTACCCGGTGACACACCGCTGTTCACCTCGCTCTTCAACTACCGCCACAACACGGCCCGTCCGGCCCCCGAGGCCGCCGCGGAGAACCGGGCCGGCGGGACCACCGGGATCAGGGCGGTCTTCTCGCAGGAGCGCAACAACTATCCGCTGACCGTCTCCGTCGACGACGACGGCCAGGACATCGGGCTGGCCGTGGACGCGGTGGCACCGATCGACTCCCTGGCGGTGGGCACCCTGCTGCGCACGGCCGTGGAGAACCTCGTCGCGGTGCTGGAGGAGGTACGGGAAGGCGGCCGGGACCGGCCGCTGCGGGCCATCGAGGTACTGGACGCGGCCGAGCGCCACCGGCTGCTCGGCGAGTGGAACGACACCGCCGCCGAGACCCCCGATCAGACCGTGGTGGAGCTCTTCCAGGCACGGGTGGGCGCCGCCCCCGACGCGGTCGCCGTGGTCGACGGCGCCGTCGAGCTGACGTACCGCGAACTGGACGCCCGGGCCAACCGCCTGGCGCGCCACCTGACCGGCCTCGGCGTCGGCCCCGAAGCGGTGGTCGGCCTGTGCCTGGAGCGGGGCGCGGACGTCCTCGTGGCCGTCCTGGCGGTCTGGAAGGCCGGCGGCGCCTACCTGCCGGTCGACCCCGAGTACCCGGCGGAGCGGATCGCGTTCATGCTGGACGACGCCGCGGTGGCGTGCGTGCTCACGGACGGGGCGACGCGCGAGCGGCTGGCGGAGTTCGAGGCGTGCTCCGGCGCGGCCCCGGTGGTCGTCCTGGACGACGCCGCGGTGGTGGCCGGGCTCGCGACCCTCGCCGCCGACGCGCCGACCGGCACCGACGCAGCGCTCCCCGTGCTGCCCGGGCACCCCGCGTACGTGATCTACACCTCGGGATCGACGGGCCGCCCCAAGGGCGTCGCCGTCACCCACGGCGGACTGACCAACTACGTGACCTGGGCGGCCCGGGCCTACCGCATGGGCGAGGGGGGCGGCGCGCCGCTGCACTCGTCGCTGGCCTTCGACCTGACGCTCACCGGCCTGCTCCTGCCGCTGGTGTCCGGCTCCCCGGTCGTGATCAGCCGGGACGGCGGGGCCGAGGGACTGGCCGAGGCGATCGGGCGGTCCGAGGAGTTCGGTCTGGTCAAGATCGTGCCCGGACACCTGCCGCTGCTCGCGCGCCTGCTCTCCGACGAACAGCTCGGCGACGCCTCCCGGCGCTGGATCGTCGGCGGCGAAGCCCTCACGGGCGCCGACGTCCGCACCTGGCTGGAGCACGCGCCGCGATCGGTCGTGGTCAACGAGTACGGGCCGACCGAAACGGTCGTCGGATGCTGCGTCTACGAGGTGACGGCGGGCCAGGAGGTCGGCGAATCGGTGCCGATCGGTCGCCCGATCGCCAACACCCGCCTGTACGTCCTCGACGGGAGCCTCTCGCCCGCCCCGGTCGGCGTCGCCGGTGAGCTGTACATCGCCGGTGCCGGACTGGCCCGCGGGTACGTCAACCGCCCCGGCGTGACCGCCGAGCGGTTCGTGGCCTCCCCCTTCGCGCCGGGCGAGCGCCTGTACCGCAGCGGGGACCTCGCCCGCTGGCGCGCGGACGGCGAACTGGAGTACCTGGGCCGGGCCGACGAGCAGGTGAAGATCCGCGGGTTCCGCATCGAGCCGGGTGAGATCGCCGCCCTGCTGTCCGGACACCCGTCGGTGCGCCAGGCGGCCGTCGTGGTCCGTGAGGACGCCCCCGGCGACAAGCGCCTGGTCGCCTACGCCGTGCCCGCCGAGGACGCGGCCCCGGGCGCGGTCGCCGCACTGCCGGCGGCCCTGCTCGCGTACGCCGCCGAGCAGCTGCCGTCGCACATGGTGCCGGCCGCCGTCGTGACCCTGGACGAGCTGCCGCTGACCGTGAACGGGAAGCTGGACCGCCGGGCGCTGCCCGCGCCGGAGTACACGGCGGGATCGGGCGGCGGTCCGACCAACGCGCGGGAGGAGATCCTGTGCGCGGTGTTCGCCGAGGTCCTGGGCCTGGAGAGCGTCGGCGTCGACGACGACTTCTTCCGCCTGGGCGGACACTCCCTGCTGGCCGTGCTGCTGGTGGAACGCCTGCGCGTGCGCGGCGTCTCCGTCTCGGTACGGGCGCTCTTCGAGACGCCGACCGTGGCGGGCCTCGCCAAGGCGGCCGCCGCCGACCGGGTGGCCGTACCGCCCAACCTCATCCCCGAGGGCACGCGCACGCTCACCCCGCAGATGCTGCCGCTCGTGGAGCTGGACGCCGGTGAGGTCGAGCGGATCGTCGCGACGGTCGAGGGCGGCGCCGCCAACGTGGCCGACGTCTACCCGCTCGCCCCGCTCCAGGAGGGTCTGCTCTTCCACCACCTGATGGCGGGCAGCGGACGCGACACCTACGCGGCCCCCACCGTCCTCGACTTCGACTCCCGGGCCCGGCTGGACGCGTTCGTGAACGCGATGCAGCACCTGGTGGACCGGCACGACATCTACCGCACGGCCGTGGTCTGGGAAGGACTGCGGGAACCGGTCCAGGTCGTGTGGCGCCGCGCCGAACTCCCGGTCGAGGAGGTCACGCTGGACCCGCGGGGCGCGGACCTCGTGGACCAGCTGCTGGCGATCGGCGGCACGTCCATGGACCTGCGCCGCGCCCCGCTGGTCGACCTGCACGTGGCGGCCGTTCCGAACAGCGACCGGTGGGCGGCGCTGCTGCGCATGCACCACATGGTCCAGGACCACACCACGCTGGCGGCCGTCTTCGACGAGCTGCAGGCCTTCCTCAGCGGACGCGCCGCGGAACTCCCGGAGCCGCTGCCGTTCCGCGACTTCGTCGCCCAGACCCGTGGCGGCGCCGAACGCTCGGCCCACGAGGCGCACTTCGCCGAGCTGCTCGGTGACGTCACCGAGCCGACCTCCCCGTTCGGGATGAAGGACGTCCACGGTGACGGCACCGACCTGAGCCAGGCGCACCTGGGATTCGGGCAGCAGCTGGACACCCGGGTGCGCCAGGTCTCGCGCAAGCTCGGCACCAGCCCCGCGACCCTCCTGCACGTGGCGTGGGCGCGGGTGCTGGCCGCGGTCTCCGGCCGCGACGACGTCGTCTTCGGCACCGTGCTCTTCGGCCGGATGAACTCCGGCGCGGGCTCCGACCGGGCCCTCGGCCTGTTCATGAACACCCTGCCGGTCCGCGTGCGGGTGGGCGGAGTCAGCGTCATGACGGCGGTCGCCGCCATGCGCGCGCAGCTCGCGGCGCTGCTGGAGCACGAGCACGCACCGCTGGCCGTGGCACAGCGCGCCAGTGGAGTGCCCAGCGACACCCCGCTGTTCACCTCCCTGCTCAACTACCGCCACAACACCCCGGCGGCCTCCGCGGAGGGCGCGGAGCCGGGGCGCGACGAGGGCATCGAGGGGATCCGCAGGCTGTTCATGCGCCCCCGCAACAACTACCCGCTGACCGTCGCCGTGGACGACAACGCCGACAGCATGGGGCTCGTCGTGGACTCGGTCGCCCCGGGCGACCCGGACTCCGTGGGACGCCTGGTGCGCACCGCGGTGGAGAACCTGGTCGCCGCGCTGGAATCCGTCCTGGCCGGAGGCCCGGACCAGCCGCTGGACACGATCGAGGTGCTCGGCCGGGACGCACTCCAGCAGGTGCTGGTGGAGTGGAACGACACGGCCGAGCGAACCCCCGTGGGCTCGGTGATCGAACTCTTCGAGGCCCAGGTCGCGTCCACTCCCGACGGGGTCGCCGTGGTCTGCGACGGCGAGGAGCTGACCTACGCCGCACTCGACGCCCGCGCCAACCGGCTCGCGCACTACCTGATCGAGCAGGGCGTCGGCGCCGAGTCGCTCGTGGGGCTCTGCCTCGGGCGCGGCGCGGAGATGATCGCGGCGATCCTCGGCGTGTGGAAGGCCGGTGCGGCGTACCTGCCGATCGACCCCGAGCAGCCGACCGAGCGGGTCGCCTTCATCCTGACGGACAGCCGGGCCGTGCTCGCGCTGACCACCGAGGAGATCCTGGACGAACTCCCGGCGGGCAAGTGCCGCCTGGTCGCGCTGGACGGCGCCATGGCGCGGATGCAGCTCGCCGCCGCCCCCACCACGGCGCCGCGCGTACCGGTGGCGCCGCAGGGCCTGGCCTACGTGATCTACACCTCGGGTTCAACGGGCCGCCCCAAGGGCGTCGCGATCACGCACGGCTCCCTGGCCAACTACGTGTCCTCGGTGCCCGGCCGGATCGGCTTCGGCGCCCCGGGCGGCCGCTACGCGCTGCTCCAGGCCCAGGCCACCGACCTCGGCAACACCGTCGTGTTCGCGAGCCTGACCACCGGAGGCGAACTGCACGTCCTGGACGAGAGCGCGGTCACCGACCCGGTCGCCGTGGCCGACTACCTCGCCGCACACCGCATCGACCACCTCAAGGCGGTGCCCTCCCACCTGGCCGCGCTCGGATCCGCCGGCGACCTGGGCGCCGTACTCCCGGCCACCTCCCTGGTCCTCGGCGGCGAAACGGCCTCCGCCGCCTGGGTGGGCGAGCTGCTCGCGGCCGCCGGGGGCCGCGGGGTCTTCAATCACTACGGGCCTACGGAGACCACCATCGGCGTGGCCACGACGCCGCTGTCCGCCGACACGGTGACCGGCGACGTGGTGCCCGTGGGCACGCCGATCGCCAACACCCGCTTCTACGTCCTGGACGACCGGCTCCAGCCGGTCCCGGTCGGCGCGGCGGGCGAACTGTACGTCGCCGGCGCGGCCCTGGCCCGCGGCTACGTGCGCCGTCCCGGACTGACCGCCGAGCGGTTCGTCGCCGGACCCTTCGGCGCGCCGGGCGAGCGGATGTACCGCACCGGTGACCTGGCGCGCTGGACCGCGGACGGCCTCCTGGTGTTCGCCGGGCGGGCCGACGAGCAGGTGAAGATCCGCGGCTTCCGGATCGAGCCGGGCGAGGTCCAGTCCGTCCTGGCCACGCACCCGTTGGTCGAACAGTCCGCGGTCATCGCGCGGGAGGACACCGCCGGCGACAAGCGCCTGGTGGCCTACGTGGTGACCGACGACCCGGAGAGCACCGACGACCTCGAACTGTCCGCGGCCATACGCAAGTTCGTCGGCCAGCGGCTGCCGGAGCACATGGTGCCCTCGGCCGTCGTGGTCCTCGACCGGCTGCCGCTGACGGGCAACGGGAAGCTGGACCGCAGGGCCCTGCCCGCCCCCGACTACGGCTCCGCGCTCACCGGCGGCCGCAACCGCGCGGCCAGCCTCCAGGAAGAGATCCTGTGCATGGCCTTCGCGGAGGTCCTCGGACTGCCCGCGGTCGGCCCGGACGACGACTTCTTCGAGCTGGGCGGCCACTCGCTGCTCGCGGTCCGCCTGGTGAGCCGGATCCGGACCACGCTCGGCGTCGAGGTCGAGATCCGCGCCCTGTTCGACACCCCCACGGCCGCGGGCCTGGCCGAACACCTGGCCGGGGCGCGCGAGGCCCGGCCGCCGCTGGAAGCCGCGACGCGCCCCGAGCGGCCGCCGCTGTCCTACGGGCAGCGCCGCCTGTGGATCATCGACAAGCTGGAGGGCCCCAGCGCCACCTACAACATCCCCGTCGCGGCCCGGCTGTCCGGCGAAGTGGACGCGCGGGCACTGAACGCCGCCTTCCGGGACGTGCTCGAACGCCACGAGGTGCTGCGCACCGTCTTCCCGGTGGCCGACGGCGAGCCGTACCAGCAGGTGTGGGACCCGGCCGACCTGGACTGGGACCTGACCGTGACCGAGGTCGCCGCGGCGGACCTGCCGCAGGCGGTCGCCGCCGCGCAGCGGTACACCTTCGACCTGTCGGCCCAGGTGCCGGTGAAGGCGTGGCTGTTCAGCGCCGGACCGGAGGACCACGTGCTCGTGGTGGTCATCCACCACATCGCCACCGACGGCTGGTCCTGGGCGCCGCTGGCCCGCGACCTCTCCGTCGCCTACGCCGCACGCTCCGGCGGCGCGGCCCCGCAGTGGCGCGAACTGCCGGTGCAGTACGCCGACTACGCGCTCTGGCAGCGCGAGGTCCTCGGCGACAGCGAGGACCCCGAGAGCCTGATCTCCCGTCAGGTCGCCTACTGGCGCGAGGCGCTGGCCGGCATCCCGGAGGAACTGACGCTGCCGACCGACAAGGGGCGGCCGGCCGTGGCCGGCCACCAGGGCCACCGCGTCCCGGTCGAGATCCCGGCCGAGGTGCACGCGCGCCTGCTGGAGATCGCCCGTGCCGAGGGCGTGACGATGTTCATGGTGCTGCACGGGGCCCTGGCGGTCCTGCTGTCCCGGCTCGGAGCGGGCACCGACATCCCGATCGGCTCGGCCATCGCCGGACGGAACGACGAGGCGCTGGACGACCTCGTCGGGTACTTCGTCAACACCTTCGTGCTGCGCACCGACCTGTCGCAGGACCCGACCTTCCGCGAGGTGCTGGGGCGGGTGCGCGAGTCCGGACTCGGCGCCTTCGCCCACGCGGACGTTCCGTTCGAACGGCTCGTGGAGGAACTGGCCCCGGCCCGTTCGCTGTCCCGCCACCCGCTCTTCCAGGTGATGCTGCTGCTGGAGAACACCGCCGAGGCGGTGCTGGACATGCCCAGGCTGCGCACCGACGCCGGTACGCCGTCCGACGTGCCCACCGACGCGCCCGGCACTCCGGCCGAACCGACCGTCGGTACGTCCGTGGTCAAGTTCGACCTGGACGTGAGCATGGTCGAGACGCTCGACGCCCAGGGAGCGCCCGCGGGCCTGCGCGGTACGGTCATCGCCTCGACGGACCTCTTCGAGCCCGAGTCGGTCGTACGGATCGCGCAGCGCCTGACGCGCGTCCTCGCCACCCTGGCCGCCGCCCCGGACTCCCGGCTCAGCGCCGTGGACGTACTGGACGCGCAGGAGCGCCACCGCATGCTGACCGAGTGGAACGACACCGCGGCCGAGGTGCCGGACACGACGGTCGCCGCCCTGTTCGAGGCCCAGGTCGCGCGTACGCCCGACGCCACCGCCCTCACCTTCGGCGACGTGGAACTGAGCTACGCCGAGTTGGACGCGCGGGCCAACCGGGTCGCGCGCCACCTGGCCGGGAGGGGAGTGGGACCCGAGTCGGTCGTCGCGGTCGTCTTCGAGCGCACCGTCGACCTGGTCGTGGCCCTGCTCGCCGTGGTCAAGGCGGGCGCCGCCTACCTCCCGATCGACCCGAACTACCCCGCCGACCGCATCGCCTACGTGATCGCCGACTCGGGCGCGGTGTGCGTGCTCTCCGGCGAGGGCATGCGCGACCGGCTGGAGGAGTTCGACGTCCACACCGCGGCGGACACCGGCGTCCCGGTCGTCCTGCTCGACGACCCCGCGCTGGTCCAGGAGCTGACCGGCTACGCGGACGGGCCGCTCACCGACGACGAGCGCACCCGCCCCCTGTCGCCGGCACACCCGATGTGGGTGATCTACACCTCCGGATCCACCGGACGCCCCAAGGGCGTGCTCGTCGAACACCGGGCGATCGTCAACTTCCTGGCATCGATGCAGGCCGACTTCCCGCTGACCGCGCAGGACCGGCTGCTGGCCGTCAGTACGCACGGCTGCGACATGGCGGGCTTCGAGTTCTACCTGCCGCTGCTGGGCGGCGCGACGCTGCTGCTCGCCGCGCAGGAGCAGGTGCTCGACCCGTGGGCGCTGCGGGAGCTGATCCGCTCCGCGGGCGCGACGATGGTGCACGCCACGCCGAGCCTGTGGCGCGGCCTGGTGGCCGACGCCGACGATCCGGTGGACTGGACGCGGGTGCGCGCGCTGATCGGCGCGGAGGCACTGCCCGCCGACCTGGCCCGCGTCCTGCTGGAGCGGACGCCGACCCTGACGAACCTGTACGGGCCCACGGAGACCACCACCTGGTCGACGGCCAAGGTGCTCCGGCCGGGCGCGGCCGACGTCTCGTCCATCGGCGGGCCGATCGGCAACACCCAGGTGTACGTGCTCGACGAGGGCCTCGTCCCGGTGGCTCCGGGCGTGGCCGGTGAGCTGTACATCGCCGGCAAGGGCATGGCCCGCGGCTACCTGGGACGGCCGGGACTGACGGCCGGGCGCTTCGTGGCCTGCCCGTTCGGCCCCGACGGCGAGCGGATGTACCGCACCGGCGACGTCGTCCGGTGGACGGCGGACGGCGACCTCCAGTACGTCGGACGCTCCGACGACCAGGTCAAGGTGCGCGGGTTCCGGGTCGAGCTCGGCGAGATCGAGGCCGTCCTGTCGACCCACGCCGAGGTCGGCCAGGCCGTGGTGGTGGTGCGCGAGGACACCCCGGGGGACAAGCGTCTCGTGGCCTACGTGGTGCCGTCCGCGGCCACCGGCCAGGAGGACGACGGGGAGCTGGGCCGCTCCGTGCGCGCCCTCGCCCAGGACCGCATGCCCGGCTACATGGTGCCCTCGGCGGTGGTGGCGATCGACCGGCTGCCGCTGATGCCGAACGGCAAGCTGGACCGCAAGGCGCTCCCGGCCCCCGGGATCACGGCCGCGGACAGCACGGCCAACCGGGCCGTCACCTCGTTCGAGGGCAGCCTCTGCGAGGCGTTCGCCGAGGTGCTCGGTGTGGAGACGGTCGGCGTCGACGAGGACTTCTTCGCCCTGGGCGGCCACTCCCTGATGGCGGTCCGCCTCGTGGAAGCGCTGCGGGAACGGGGCGTGTCGGTCGCCGTCCGCGACGTGTTCGCCGCCCCGACGGTGACCGAGCTGATGAAGCGGATGAGCCTGACGTCGGTGCGCGACGCGCTCGACGGACTGCTGCCCATCCGGACCGGGGGCACCAAGGCGCCCTTCTTCGGCATCCACCCCGCCGGCGGCCTGAGCTGGTGCTACATGCCGCTCGCCCAGTACGTGCCGGGCGACATCCCGTTGTACGGACTCCAGGACCGCGGCCTCGACGGGACCACCGAACCGGCGCGCTCCGTACGGGAGATGGCGGCGGAGTACGTCGAGCTGATCCGCGGGGTGCAGCCCTCCGGCCCCTACCACCTGCTCGGATGGTCCTTCGGGGCGGTCGCCGCCCACGAGATCGCCGTGCAGCTGCGGGCGGCGGGCGAGGAGGTCGCGGCGCTCGTCCTCATGGACCAGAACCCGGCGGTGCCCGACCCGGACGCCGGACCCGTCGGCGACCTCGGCGACGTGCCGGAGGACCAGCTGGACGCCGTGGCCGAGTTCGTGCGGGTCCAGGCGGGCCACGCGCTCGGTGCCACCACGGACGAGGAATTCAGGAGCCTGGCCAAGGTCCTGCTCAATCACCGCGAGATCCAGAACCGGCACGTCCACGGCGACTTCGACGGCAATGCGCTGCTCATCGTCGCCGAGCGGGAGAACCGCGAGGAGGCGACCAGCGGCGACGCGTGGAAGCCCTATGTCGGTGGGGAGATCCGGGAGGCCGGAATTCCCTGCACGCACTACGACCTGTCCAAGCCGGAGAACCTCGCCAAGGTGTGGGCCGCCGTGGCGCAGTGGCTGGGGCTGGAAGGTTAGGGACGACGGACCCCCGGGCGGCGCGAGCCGCCCGGGGTGAGCCGCCCGGAGTGACGCGG
>NZ_JBHWLC010000087.1:0-32501 GCF_042730635.1 Streptomyces sp. NPDC059917 | reverse complement strand
GCCTTCTCGTACTCGGCCGCAACCTCATCCACCGCGGCGACCAACGCCTCCGGAATGAACTTGCCACCGAAATCACCGAAATAGCCCTCGGCGTTGGGGACGGAACCCTCGGGGTCCGGAATGAAGAACTCACTGGACGGCATGCCAGTACTCCTACGGAAGCAATCGGGTGGGATTCACCGTATTGCGCCGAGGGCCGCGAGCGCGTCCGACTCCACCACTGCCATAGCGACAGCGGAGTGCGGATCAGGGCGCGGGACGGCTACGACGCGGCTCCGCCACGCCATCGCATGCCGTTGACCTGGCCGGGCTCCGACCCGATCACGTACCGGACCCGGCGCCCGCGCACGCGCCGGGCCGGGGCGCGGCAGCCGCGGGGGCGGCAGCCGCGCGCCAGGGGCGCGTGGGCCGACGGCACGCCGACCAGGCCGGGGAGGCCGGGTCGGGTGCGGGCGGCGCGGGCGGACGGCATCACGGTGCGGGTCAGCTCCGCCCGTGGCGCAGGGCGGGGTGGGCGCCGGCGGCGACCAGGTCGGCCACGGCGGCCTTCGGGTCGCGGCCGGTGACCAGGGATTCGCCCACGAGGACGGCGTCGGCGCCCTCGTTCGCGTAGGCGATGAGGTCGTGCGGTCCGCGGATGCCGGACTCGGCGACCTTCACGATGTGGGCCGGGATCTCGGGGACGACCCGCTCGAAGGTCGAGCGGTCCACCTTGAGGTCCTTGAGGTTGCGCGCGTTGACGCCGATGATCTTGGCGCCAGCGGCGACCGCGCGCTCGGCCTCCTCCTCGTCGTGGACCTCGACGAGCGGGGTGAGGCCGATGGACTCGGCCCGCTCGATGAGGGAGACGAGGGCCTCCTGCTCCAGGGCCGCGACGATCAGCAGCACGAGGTCGGCGCCGTAGGCGCGGGCCTCCCACAGCTGGTACGCCGTGACGATGAAGTCCTTGCGCAGGATGGGAACGTCCACCCGTGCTCGTACGGCTTCCAGGTCCGCGAGGGAACCGCCGAAGCGGCGCTCCTCGGTCAGGACGGAGATGACGGCGGCGCCGCCCGCCTCGTAATCGGCGGCCAGGCCTGCCGGGTCTGCGATCGCGGCGAGCGCGCCCTTGGAGGGGCTGGAGCGCTTCACCTCACAGATCACCTTGACGCCTTCGCCACGAAGGGCGGCGACGCCGTCCTTGGCCTGGGGCGCCTTGGCGGCACGCTCCTTGAGCTCGTCGAGGCTGACGCGCGACTGCCTTTCGGCAAGGTCGGCGCGGACCCCTTCGATGATCTCGTCGAGCACACTCACGCGAGCGGCCCCCTTCCGGGTCGGTCGACTGGTTCAAGGTCAGCAATCAAATGGTATCCGCAGGAGGCACTCGCCTCTGCACACGATTGACGGCGTCCCATTGACTGGACATTCGGAATCTGCTCTTCAATCCGGGCCGCGTACGGGCTCACGGGGCCAGCGCCGACCCGAAGGGCAGGTTTCGGACAACGGCGAAAATCAGCGCCACGGCTCCGATCCCCCACCAGTACGGCGGTGCGAGGGCCAGCCGCGGGGTCGGCCCGCCGCGATAGGCGCGAATCAGCCACAGGATCATGAAGCCGGCGAAGACGAAGTAGCCGACGACCGCCATGGCGTTCGCGCCGAGAGCGGTGACCAGATCGCCGTGGGCGAACGCGTGGGCGCTGCGCAGCCCGCCGCAGCCGGGGCACAGGATCCCGGTCAGCCGGAACAGCGGGCACACCGGGTAGTGGCCCGGTTCGTACGGGTCCACGGCGGCGACGTAGCCCAGCGCCGAGGCGGCCACGGCCAGCGTGAGCACCGGGGCGGCGAGGCGACGGGCCCGGGTGGGGGCGGCGGGCCCGGCGCCGGGCGGCCCGGGCGTCGCCAGCGGGGTGTGTGAGGCGTCCACGCGCTGATTCTCGCCGGTCATGACAAAAGGCGCAGCCCGACGGGGCCGCGCCTTTCGATTCCGCTCCGGAACATCAGACCTTCGCGGCCTTGGCGGCCTTCGCGGCGGCGATGACCGTGGCGAGGTCCTTGTGCTCGGCCTTCGGCGCGCCCATGCCCGCCGCCTTCATCGCCATGCCGACGACGCCGCCCAGCGCCACGATGACCAGTCCGGCGACGAAGCCGGTCAGGTTCGCCAGCACCATGAACGCGCCGGAGACGCAGAAACCGACGAAAGCGATGATGACACCGGTCCAGGCGGCCGGGGTGTGTCCGTGGTCAGTGCCCGCCATGAGTTGCTCCTCGTTGGTCTTTGTCGATCTGGGTCGTTCTGTCGAACGCGTCTGTACGACCGCCCGGCCGTCATTGCCTTCATTGTCCCGCACCCGGGACGCCCCTCGCGCGCGGGGGGTGACCAGGCTTTCAGCGCCCGCCCGTGGGGTCCTCGCCCCGGTCCAGCGCCTTCCACAGGTCTTCCGGCCGGTCCGGGTCCACCACCGGCGCCTTGCGCGGCCGGGGCGTGCCGTCGCGCTCGTAGCGGCCGCCCATCGCGGGCCAGCTCCGGCCGAAGCGCAGGGCCAGCAGCCCGGCCAGCAGGATCAGGACCGCGCCCGCCGCCGTCACGTACGGCCACGCCGTGTGCGTGAGCGCGGCCGCGTGGGCGGCGGTGTCCGCGGTCGTGCGGGCCGCCGCGTCGTCCAGCGCCGCCCGGTCGCCCGCCCCCGCCAGCGCGGCGGCGATCGCGCCGAGGCCGCTCAGCGCGAGCAGCCCGGAGACCAGCAGACGGCTGCGACCGCGTACGGCGAAGACGGCGACCAGGGCCGCGAGGGCCACGATGGCCAGGGCCGCGGGCACCCCGGTGACGGCCCGCCCGTCGGCCGACAGCGGCAGCGCGCCGCCCCCGGCCGCGGCGGCGGTGCCGCGCGCCCAGGTCCGGCCCGAGGCCAGCAGGACGACGGTGGCGCCGAGCGCGCCGAGCAGCAGGGCCGCGGCGACGCTGCGGCGGCTGCCGCCGCCGCGCGCGGCGGCCGCAACGGCTTCCGGGGCGGCGGCGGGATCGGTTCGGGGTGGGGGTACGGCGCTCACGCACCCCACTATCCCCTACCGCTTCAGGCGGAGTGGAGCCGGTTCGCCGCTCCGACCGCGCGGAGCACCGCGGCGGCCTTGTTGCGGCACTCGGCGTCCTCCAGCTCGGGCACGGAATCGGCCACGACCCCGGCTCCGGCCTGCACGTACGCCGTGCCGTCGCGCAGCAGCGCGGTGCGGATGGCGATGGCCGTGTCGGCGTCCCCGGCGAAGTCGAGGTAGCCGACGCAGCCGCCGTAGAGCCCGCGGCGGGAGGGCTCCAGCTCCTCGATGATCTGCATGGCGCGCGGCTTGGGCGCCCCGGACAGGGTGCCGGCCGGGAAGCAGGCGGTCAGCACGTCGAAGGCGGTCCGGTCCTCGGCGACGCGGCCGGTGACCGTCGAGACGATGTGCATGACGTGCGAGTACTTCTCGATGCTCATGAAGTCGACGACCTCGACGCTGCCCGGTTCGCAGACCCGGCCGAGGTCGTTGCGGCCGAGGTCGACGAGCATGAGGTGCTCGGCGCGCTCCTTGGGGTCGGCCAGCAGCTCCTCGGCGAGGTCGTGGTCCTCCTGCGGGGTGGCGCCGCGGTGCCGGGTGCCGGCGATGGGGTGGACCATGGCCCGCCCGTCCTCGACCTTGACCAGGGCTTCGGGGCTGGAGCCGACGACGTCGAAGCCGTTCTCGAAGCGGAAGAGGTACATGTACGGGGACGGGTTGGTGGCGCGCAGCACCCGGTAGACGTCCAGGGCGGAGGCGGTGCAGGGGGTCTCGAACCGCTGCGAGGGCACGACCTGGAAGGCCTCGCCCGCGCGGATGCGTTCCTTGACGTCCTCGACGGCCGCCTGGTACTTCTCGCCGCCCCACAGGGCCGAGTACGCGGGCAGCTCGGAGGCCGGCAGCGGCGCGGGCGTGTACGGCGCCGGGCGGGAGAGGTCGACCTCCATCGCGTCGAGCCGGGCGACGGCGTCGGCGTAGGCCTCGTCGACGCCCGTGTCGAGGTCGTTGTGGTTGATCGCGTTGGCGATCAGCAGGACCGTGCCGTCCCAGTGGTCGAGGACCGCGAT
Organism: Streptomyces sp. NPDC059917; assembly: GCF_042730635.1. NCBI lineage: Bacteria > Bacillati > Actinomycetota > Actinomycetes > Kitasatosporales > Streptomycetaceae > Streptomyces > Streptomyces sp. NPDC059917. The sequence continues at coordinate 28,425 of NZ_JBHWLC010000087.1, read as the reverse complement.
GTCCGAGGTGAGCAGCATCGTCAGCTCGGGGAGTTCGAGGTCGTCGTGGGCGTGCTCGCCGATCCGCTCCAGGCGGCGCACGATGTCGTAGCCGAGGTAGCCGACCATGCCGCCGGTGAAGGGCGGCAGGCCGCCCGAGAGGTCGCGCGGGGTGTGCAGGGCCTCGACGGTGGCGCGCAGCGCCTCCAGGGGGTCGCCGGTGGTGGGCACTCCGACGGGCGGGGTGCCGATCCAGTGCGCCTCGCCGCCCCGCACCGTCAGGGTCGCGTCGCTGCGGACGCCGACGAAGGAGTACCGCGACCAGGAGCGGCCGTTCTCGGCCGACTCCAGCAGGAACGTGCCCGGGCGCTCGGCGGCCAGCTTGCGGTAGAGGCCGACCGGAGTGTCCCCGTCGGCGAGGAGGCGGCGGCTGACGGGGATGACCCGGCGGTCGGCCGCGAGCTTGCGGAACGTTTCAAGATCCATGGCGTGCGACCTTACCTATTCGGCTTCGGCGGGGCGGAGGAGGACGTCGGTGTCGAAGCAGGTGCGGGTGCCCGTGTGGCAGGCCGCGCCGACCTGGTCGACCCGGACGAGCACGGTGTCGGCGTCGCAGTCCAGGGCGACGGACTTCACATGCTGGAAGTGGCCGGAAGTGTCTCCCTTGACCCAGTACTCCTGGCGGCTGCGGGACCAGTACGTGCAGCGGCCGGTGGTCAGGGTGCGGTGCAGGGCCTCGTCGTCCATCCAGCCGAGCATGAGCACCTCACCGGTGTCGTACTGCTGGGCGATGGCGGGCACCAGACCGTCCGCGGAGCGCTTGAGGCGCGCGGCGATCGCGGGGTCGAGGGAGGACGTACTCATGGGGACCATTGTGCCGCGCGGGGCGGGCCGGTACGGAGGACTGTCCGCCTGATGAGCAGGCGCGGGGTCGGTTCCGGCCGTAGGCTGGCCCGCATGTCTACCCATGCGAAGCGTGAACGACTGCTGCTGGCGGACCTGTTGGAGTCGGCGGGGCCCGAGGCGCCGACGCTGTGCGACGGCTGGCGGACCCGGGAACTGGCGGCGCACGTGGTGGTGCGGGAGCGTCGGCCGGACGCGGCGGGCGGGATCCTGCTGAACGTGCTCAAGGCCCGGCTGGACAAGGCGATGGCCGAGTACACGGCCAAGCCGTACGAGGAACTGATCCAGCTGATCAGGACCGGCCCGCCGAAGATGTCGGTGTACTCGCTGAAGCAGATCGACGAGGCCGCGAACGCGGTGGAGTTCTACGTCCACGCGGAGGACGTGCGCCGGGCCCAGCCGGACTGGTCGCCCCGCGAACTGGACCCGGTGTTCTCGGACTCGCTGTGGTCGCGCCTGGAGAAGCTGGCCCGCCTGACCGGCCGCCGCTCCCCGGTGGGCCTGGTGCTGCGCCGTCCGAACGGCCAGACGGCGGTGGCCCACAAGGGCACGCCGGTGGTCACGGTGACGGGCGACCCCGGCGAGCTGACCCTGTTCTGCTTCGGCCGCCAGGACGCCTCGCGGATCGAACTGGACGGCGAGAAGGACGCGGTGGCGAAACTGACGACGGCGAAGCTGGGCCTGTAGGGCGTCTCCTTCGGACGTGCTGGTCCCCGACTGCCCCCGGAGGCCGGGTCAGCCCGCCGTCAGGCGCCGCTCCAGCGGGGTCCGCATGCTGGGGCGCACGCGCAGGTCGCCGAAGAAGGCGGTCAGTCGCGCGGTCTCGGCCGCGATCGAGCCACGGGCCTCGCGCCCCGGGTCGGCTCCGGTCAGCAGCTCGGTGACGATCTCGCCGTCGGGTCGCTGCGTCCAGCCGCCGACGATCCGGCCGTCCCACCACAGGGTGGGCCCGATGTTGCCGTTGTTGTCGAAGAGCTCGGGGACGTGGGCCGGGTCCAGGTACCAGTCGCGCTGGATCCAGCCCATGGCGGTGGGATCGAGCGAGGGCAGCAGGGCGGCGGCGGGTTCGGGGGCGGCGGGCGCCTCCAGGTGGGCGGGCAGGGCGTGGGCCGGCCCGCAGCTCAGCTCGACGTCGACGGTGTCGACCTCGGCCAGCGCCTTGCGGATGTCGGTGAGCGTCCAGCCGGTCCACCACTTGAGGTCCGCGGTGGTGGCGGGGCCGAAGGCGGCGAGGTAGGCGGCGGCCAGTTCGGCCCGGGCCAGGCCGAGGGGCAGCTCGGGGTGGGGCTCGGCGATCATCCAGCGGAACTGCGAGGAGGCCCAGCTGCCGAGCGGGCGGCCGCGGCGGATGCGGCCCTCGGCGGCGAGCACGGACAGGACCCGGCTGGTGATGCGGGGCCTGGCCTCGTACGGCTTGCCCGGCGCCATCACGATCACCTCCTTCAACCGGGGCACCGCGTCGGCGAGTTGGGTCGCGGACGCTTCGCCGCGCTCGGCGAGGGCGGCGAGCACGGCGGCCTCGGTCCGGGCCAGCCAAGCGGCGTCGTGGCCCAGTTGCTCGGCCAGGACCTTGAGCAGCCCGGTGCGCTCGCGGGCGGCGACCGCGCGGGCGGTGGAGGCGTCGACGACGGGGGCCAGGGCGCGGGGCACGACGAACATGGTGCGGCGCATGCACAGCATCCGCGCCAGGCTCCGGTCGGTGTACAGGGCCCGCTCCAGCTCCGCCACCGAGGGGGTGGCCATGCGGGCGGCCGCGCTGAGGTGGACGCTGGCGGGATCGGTGGCGTGCAGGGCGAGCAGGGCGTCGACGACCTGCTCGGGGGTGGTGGCGCGCGTCGCGGGCGTCAGCAGGTGGCGCGTCACGAGCAGGGCGCGGCGGTGCTCGTCGGTGATCTTCGGCCGGGTAGCGGTCATGGCGACCACGCTAGGACGCAATGCGGACAGCGGACGTCCTCATTCGGTGGCGTCCTCGTTTCGGTGGCGTCCGCACGCGGCGCGACTCAGGCGAAGGTGAGTTCCGCCCGGCGGACCAGGGGCGCGGCCGTGCCGACGACGGCGCCCGCCATGCTCAGCGCGCCGCCCGCGAGGAACACCGGGACGATGCCCCACAGCTCGACGGCCACGCCGAAGGCGGGATAGGCCAGCGGGGCCAGGCCGACGGCGGTGAAGGCCATCACCGAACTGACCCGACCGAGGTACGAGGGGTCCGTGGCCGTCTGGATGAGGGCGATGGCCAGGCCTCCGCAGATCCCGCACACCAGGCCCCCCGCCACCGCGAGCCCCACCGCGATCGGCAGGGTCGGCGCCAGGGCCAGGGCTCCGATGGCGGCCGAGCCGACGATCAGGGTGAGGTTCTGCACCGCCCCCGCCCGCGGCACCCCGCGGACCAGGGTGAGCAGCAGGGCGCTGGAGGCCGCCCCGGCCCCGAAGGCCCCGACGACCCAGCCCACCCCCGACGCGCCCCAGCCGCGTTCCTCGGCCAGCAGGAGCAGGCCGACGGTGAGCGGGGCGGACGTACCGAGCTGGCTGAGGGTGCCGGAGAGGATCAGCGGGCCGATCAGACGGTGGTGGCGTATGTAGGCCAGGCCCGAGCGCAGCTGCTGCCAGGGGGATTCCGGGCGTCCTTCCTCCGGCGCGTCGGACGCCGTCGGCAGCGGGCCGAGGCGGACCGCCACCAGGAGGGCCAGGGAGAGCCCGAAGAGGGCCGCGGCCACCGCGAAGGCGGCGGCGGGGCCGCCCAGCCCCATGGCCAGACCGGCCACCGGCGGTCCCGCGGTGTGACCCATGCGCTCGACCAGGCTGCGCAGCCCCTGGACCCGGACCAGGCGCCCGGGTCCGGCGATCCGCGGCGGCAGCGCCCCCACGGCCGGCATGAAGAGCGCGTCGACGGCGCCGAACAGCAGGGCGACGGCGACCAGCACCCACAGCCCGGGCGAGGCGAGGGCGACCACCGCGGCCAGCGCCAGCACCACCGCGCAGCGCACCGCGTCGGAGGAGATGACGACCAGGCGGGGGCCGAAGCGGTCGGCCACCACTCCCCCGCCCAGCATCAGCAGGGCGCGCGGCACCGCCCCGGCCGCCATGACCAGGCCGACCTGCGCGGGCCCGGCGGTCTGCGCCGCCGCCCAGCCGAGGGCGAGGAAGTAGATCCCGTCGCCGACGAGCGAGGCGGCGTAGGCGGTGAGCCAGCGCCAGACGTTCCGGTTCATGCGAGTCCCCCCAGACTCGTCGGCGGACGGACGTCTCAGCGGACCGGGTGTCCGGCCCCCCGCAGCGCGTCCTTGACCTGGCCGATGCGCAGGTCTCCGAAGTGGAACACCGAGGCCGCGAGCACCGCGTCGGCGCCCGCCGCGACCGCCGGGGCGAAGTCGGACAGTTTGCCCGCGCCGCCCGAGGCGATCACCGGGACGCTGACGTGCCCCCGTACCGCCGCGATCATCTCGGTGTCGTAGCCGTCCTTGGTACCGTCGGCGTCCATCGAGTTCAACAGGATTTCCCCGGCGCCGAGTTCGGCGGCGCGGTGGGCCCACTCGACGGCGTCGATGCCGGTGCCCCGGCGGCCGCCGTGGGTGGTGACCTCGAAGGTGCCGGCCTCGGTGCGCCGTGCGTCGACGGACAGGACGAGGACCTGGCGGCCGAAGCGCTCGGCGATCTCCTGGATCAGCTCGGGGCGGGCGATGGCGGCGGTGTTGACGCCGACCTTGTCCGCGCCCGCGCGCAGCAGCTTGTCCACGTCGTCCGCGGTGCGCACGCCGCCGCCGACGGTGAGCGGGATGAAGACCTGCTCGGCGGTGCGGCGCACCACGTCGTAGGTGGTCTCGCGGTTGCCGGAGGAGGCGGTGATGTCGAGGAAGGTCAGCTCGTCGGCGCCTTCGGCGTCGTACAGCTTGGCCATCTCGACGGGGTCACCGGCGTCGCGCAGGTTCTGGAAGTTGACGCCCTTGACGACCCGGCCGTTGTCCACGTCCAGGCAGGGGATCACCCGTACGGCCAGGGTCATGCGGTCTCTCCTCGGTAGGCCTCGACCTCGACCTCGACGACCAGGCTGGGGTCGATGAAGCCGGACACGATGATCATCGAGGCGGCGGGGCGGACGGCGTCGAACAGCTCCTTGTGGGCGCGGCCCACCTCGTCCACGTCCCGCGCGTGCGTGATGTACATGCGGGTGCGCACGACGTGCTCGGCGCCCAGGCCCACCTGGGCGAGCGCGTCGAGGGCGACCTGGAAGGAGTTCATGGCCTGCTCGTACGGACCGCCCGCGGCGATCTGGCCGCCCACGACGGAGGTGCAGCCGGAGACCAGGACCAGGCCGTTGGGAAGGGCGACGGCGCGGGAGTAGCCGACGGTCTCCTCCCAGGGGCCGCCGGAGGAGATCTTGCGCACCTCGCTCACAGGGCCACCGCCTTGAGGGCCTCTTCGAGGGTGAAGGCCTTCGCGTACAGGGCCTTGCCGACGATCGCGCCCTCGACGCCCTGGCCGACCAGGGCGGCCAGCGCCCGCAGGTCGTCCAGCGAGGAGATGCCGCCGGAGGCGACGACGGGCCGGTCGGTGGCGGCGCAGACGTTCTTCAGCAGCTCCAGGTTGGGGCCGGTCAGGGTGCCGTCCTTGCCGATGTCGGTGACGACGTAGCGGGCGCAGCCCTCGGAGTCCAGGCGGGCGAGGGCCTCGTAGAGGTCGCCTCCCTCGCTGGTCCAGCCGCGGCCCTTGAGGGTCGTGCCGCGCACGTCGAGCCCGACCGCGATCTTGTCGCCGTGCTCGGCGATGACCTTGGCGACCCAGTCCGGGGTCTCCAGGGCGGCGGTGCCGAGGTTGACCCGGGTGCAGCCGGTGGCGAGGGCCGCGGCGAGCGTGGCGTCGTCGCGGATGCCGCCGGAGAGTTCGACCTTGATGTCCATGGCGCCGGTGATCTCGGCGACCAGGGCGCGGTTGTCGCCCGTGCCGAAGGCGGCGTCGAGGTCGACCAGGTGCAGCCATTCGGCGCCGGAGGCCTGCCAGGAGAGGGCGGCCTGGAGCGGCGAGCCGTAGGAGGTCTCGCTGCCGGACTCGCCGTGCACCAGGCGGACCGCCTGGCCGTCGCGGACGTCGACCGCGGGGAGCAGTTCGAGCTTCGCCATCAGAGGGTCTCGATCCAGTTGGTGAGGAGCTGGGCACCGGCGTCGCCGGACTTCTCGGGGTGGAACTGGGTGGCCCACAGGGCGCCGTTCTCCACCGCCGCGACGAAGGGCTCGCCGTGCGTGGCCCAGCTGACCTTGGGGGCGCGGATCAGCGGGTTGGTGACTTCGAGGCTCCACTCGCGCACCGCGTAGGAGTGCACGAAGTAGAAGCGCGCGTCGTCGTCCAGACCGGCGAAGGCCTGGCTGTCGGCGGGCGCGTCGACGGTGTTCCACCCCATGTGGGGGACGATCGGGGCCTTGAGCGGCTCGACCGTGCCGGGCCATTCGTCCAGGCCCTCGGTCTCCACGCCGTGCTCGATGCCGCGCTCGAAGAGGATCTGCATGCCGACGCAGATGCCCATGACCGGGCGTCCGCCGGAGAGCCTGCGACCGATGATCCAGTCGCCGCGAACCCCCTTGAGGCCGCGCATGCAGGCCTCGAAGGCGCCGACGCCGGGGACCAGCAGGCCGTCGGCGTCCATGGCCTTGTCGTAGTCGCGGGTGATCTCCACCTCGGCGCCGACGCGCGCGAGGGCCCGCTCGGCGGAGCGGACGTTGCCGAAGCCGTAGTCGAAGACGACGACCTTCTTGGTGGGCCTGGTGGGCCGGGCGGTGCGGGTGGGGGTGTCGTCGCTCATTCCCAGATTCCTTGGATCCGCAGGACTCCGGCGGCCAGACACATCGCGGAGCCGATGGCGAGCAGGATGACGACCGACTTGGGCATCTTCTGCTTCTGGAAGGAGTAGACGCCGCCGGCCAGGAAGAGGCCGAGGACGATCAGGATGGTGTTGAGGCCGTTCACGGTTAGAGGGCGCCCTTCGTGGAGGGAAGGATGCCGGCCGCGCGCGGGTCGAACTCGGCGGCGTAGCGCAGGGCCCGGGCGAGGGCCTTGAACTGGCACTCCACGATGTGGTGGGCGTTGCGCCCGTACGGGACGTGGATGTGCAGGGCGATCTGCGCCTGCGCGACGAACGACTCGAAGATGTGCCGGGTCATGGTCGTGTCGTAGGACCCGATCATCGGCGCCATGTTCTCGGGCTCGGTGTGCACCAGGTAGGGGCGGCCCGACAGGTCGACGGTGACCTGGGCGAGGGACTCGTCCAGCGGGACCGTGCAGTTGCCGAAGCGGTAGATGCCGACCTTGTCGCCGAGGGCCTGCTTGAAGGCGGCGCCCAGCGCCAGCGCGCTGTCCTCGATGGTGTGGTGGCTGTCGATGTGCAGGTCGCCCTCGGTCTTGACGGTGAGGTCGAAGAGGCCGTGGCGGCCGAGCTGGTCGAGCATGTGGTCGTAGAAGCCCACACCGGTGGACACGTCGACCTTGCCGGTGCCGTCGAGGTCTATCTCGACGAGGACCGAGGTCTCCTTGGTGGTCCGTTCCACTCTTCCGATGCGGCTCATGCCTGCTGCTCCTTCTTCAGTGCGCGAACCGCTTCCAGGAACGCGTCGTTCTCGGCCGGGGTGCCCGCGGTGACCCGCAGCCATCCTGGTACGCCGTTGTCCCTGACCAGGACGCCCTGGTCGAGGATCTGCCGCCATGCGGTGTGGGAGTCCGCGAACGTCCCGAACTGCACGAAGTTCGCGTCGGACGCGGTGACCTCGTAGCCCATGGCGAGCAGTTCGGTGACCAGCCGGTCGCGTTCGGCCTTGAGCTGCTCGACGTAGCCGAGCAGGGTGTCGGTGTGTTCCAGGGCGGCCAGTGCGGTCGCCTGGGTGACGGCGGAGAGGTGGTACGGCAGGCGCACCAGCTGTACGGCGTCCACGACGGCGGGGTGCGCCGCGAGGTAGCCCAGGCGCAGTCCGGCGGCGCCGAAGGCCTTGGACATGGTCCGGGAGACCACCAGGTTCGGGCGGCCCTCGATCAGCGGCAGGAGCGAGTCCCGGTGGCTGAACTCGACGTACGCCTCGTCCACGACCACCAGCGACGGGCGGGCGGCCTGGGCGGCCTCGTAGAGGGCCAGGACCGTCTCGGCCTCGACCGCCGTGCCCGTCGGGTTGTTGGGCGAGGTGATGAAGACGACGTGCGGGGCGTGCTCCGCGATCGCCCGCGCCGCCGCGTCCACATCGATGGTGAAGTCATCCCGGCGCGGTCCGGAGATCCAGTCGGTGCCGGTGCCGCGGGCGATCAGGGCGTGCATCGAGTACGAGGGCTCGAAGCCGATCGCGGTGCGGCCGGGCCCGCCGAAGGTCTGGAGCAGCTGCTGGAGGACCTCGTTGGAGCCGTTGGCGGCCCATACGTTCTCCCGCGCGACCGGGTGCTTGCCGGTGCGGGTGAGGTAGGCGGCCAGCTCGGTGCGCAGCTCGACCGCGTCCCGGTCGGGGTAGCGGTTGAGGGTGCGGGCGGCTTCCGCGACGCGCTCCGCGATGCGGGCGACGAGTTCCTCGGGCAGGGGGTACGGGTTCTCGTTGGTGTTGAGCTGGACGGGTACGTCGAGCTGCGGCGCGCCGTAGGGGGTCTTGCCGCGGAGCTCGTCGCGGATGGGGAGGTCGTCGATGCCGAGGTCGGCGCTCACGGGCCGGGTCACTGCTGGGGGACCTTCCATCCGAAGCGGGCCTTGAGGGCCGCGCCGTGCGCGGGCAGGTCCTCGGCCTCGGCGAGGGTGACCACGTGGTGGGCGACCTCGGCGAGGGCGTCGCGGGTGTAGTCCACGATGTGGATGCCGCGCAGGAAGGACTGCACGGACAGCCCCGAGGAGTGGCAGGCGCAGCCGCCGGTGGGCAGGACGTGGTTGGAGCCGGCGCAGTAGTCGCCGAGGGAGACCGGGGACCACGGGCCGACGAAGATCGCGCCCGCGTTGCGGACCCGGGCGGCCCAGGCGGCCGCGTCGGCGGTCTGGACCTCCAGGTGTTCGGCGCCGTACGCGTCGACCACCTTGAGGCCGTCCTCCAGGCTGTCGACCAGGACGATCGCGGACTGGCGGCCCGCCAGGGCGGGCTTGATCCGGTCCTCGACGTGCTTGGAGGCGGCGACCTGCGGGGCCAGCTCGCGCTCGACGGCCTCGGCCAGCTCGACGGAGTCCGTGACGAGGACGGCGGCGGCCAGCGGGTCGTGCTCGGCCTGGCTGATCAGGTCGGCGGCGACGTGCACGGGGTCGGCCGTGGAGTCCGCGAGGACCGCGATCTCGGTGGGGCCGGCCTCGGTGTCGATGCCGATCTTGCCGGTGAAGTAGCGCTTGGCGGCGGCGACCCAGATGTTGCCGGGGCCGGTCACCATGTTCGCGGGGGCGCACTCGTCCGTGCCGTAGGCGAACATCGCCACGGCCTGGGCGCCGCCGGCCGCGTACACCTCGTCGACGCCGAGCAGCGCGCAGGCGGCCAGGATCGTCGGGTGCGGCAGGCCGTCGAAGTCGGCCTGCGGCGGGGACGCGAGCGCGATCGATCCGACGCCCGCCTCCTGCGCCGGGACGACGTTCATGACCACGGAGGACGGGTACACCGAGCGGCCGCCGGGCGCGTAGAGGCCCACGCGCTCGACGGGGACCCACTTCTCGGTGACGGTGCCGCCGGGGACGACCTGGGTGGTGTGCTCGGAGCGGCGCTGCTGTGCGTGCACGATCCGGGCGCGCCGGATCGACTCCTCCAGGGCCGCGCGGACGGCCGGATCCAGTCCCTCCAGGGCGGCCTTGATGGCCTCCTCGGGAACCCGGATCCGCTCCAGCACGACCCCGTCGAACTTCTGCGCGTACTCGATCAGCGCCGCCGTGCCGCGATGATGGACGTCCTCGCAGATGGGCCGCACCTTGTCCAGGGCGGCCGCTACGTCGAACTCGGCACGGGGCAGCAGATCGCGCAGGGCGCCCCCCTCGGGGAGGGAGTCGCCGCGCAGGTCGATACGAGAGATCACCTCCCAATTCTCTCAGACGGCATCTCGCCACCGTTCGTCCGTATCACTGGCTGATACGCGCCCCGGTCGTCACCGGTGTCGCCTAGCGTTTCGGATACACGGGGTGACGGGGGAAGACAGCGGAAGGGGGGTCGCCGTGGCGGAGCCGCGTCCGGGCGAGGAGCCGCAGGACCTGACGGAGCCGGAACGACGGATGTGGAGCGCCTTTCGCACCGGCAACGTCTGCGACCTGAGCGCGCGGGTCGCCGGCGAGGACGATCCGCACGGGGACCGCGTGTGGGGGCCCGCGCGCAGCGTGCGGGCGCGGGTGGTGGCGCTGCTGCTGCTCCACGGTCCGGCGCCGGTGCCGGGCCGGGTGTCGTCGCTGAAGCTGCGGGGCGCGCGGATCACCGGGCGGCTCGATCTGTCCGGCGGCACGGTGGACCCGTACGTCGAGGTCCAGTCCTGCCGCTTCGACAGCGAGGTCCAGCTGTCCGAGACCCGGCTGGGCACGCTGCGCCTGGTCGACTGCGCGGTGCCCCGGCTCGACGCGGCGCGTCTGCACACCGCGGGGGACCTGCACCTGCTGCGCTGCCGGGTGGCCCGCGGGATCCGGCTGACCGACGCGCAGATCGGCACGGACCTGCTGATCAGCGAGCTGGTGGTGCAGCGGGACAACCGCGGGCGGGCGATCGCCGCCGACGGCATGTCGGTGGCGCAGGACTTCCAGGCCGACCTGATCAAGACGTACGGGGAGGTCAGTCTGCGCGGGGCCAAGATCGGGGTGTCGATGAGCCTGCGCGGGGCCAGGCTCAGCAATCCCTACGGGCGGCTCGCGCTGAACGCGCCCACCCTGACGGTCGAGCGGACCCTGTACCTGACCTCGATCGCCCTCTCCAGCGGGAACGGCGACCCGGGGGCCACTCCCCCGTACGGCTGGGGCCAGACGCCCACGCGCGGCGGCCGCGCCCGGCGCTTCGAGTGCCGGGGCGGGCTGCGGTTGGACGACGGGCGGTTCGGGGACGCGGTGGACTTCTACGGCGCCCGCTTCGTGCTCACGCAGGAGCAGGAGATATCGCTGCGCCGGATCCAGACCCCCGAGCTGCGGTTCGTGGGCGAGCAGCCGGAGCGGGGGCGGGTGGTGGTGTCGGGGGCGAAGGTGGTCAAGCTGGTCGACCAGTCCACCAGCTGGCCCGCCGCGCCGGGCGCGGTGTCGATGGAGGGGTTCGTCTACGAGAACCTCGCGCCCCGCGGTCACTTCCCGCTGGCCCGCCGGCTGGCGTGGGCGGAGGCGTCCACCGCCGAGTACTCCCCCGAGCCGTACGAGCGGCTGGCGGCGGTGCTGCGGGCGAGCGGTGAGGACGCGGACGCGCGGGAGGTGCTGCTCGCCAAGATGCGCCGGCGCCGGGCGACGCTGCCGCCCGCGGCGAAGGCGTGGGGGTACCTGCAGGACTGGACGATGGCCTACGGGTACCGGCCGGGGCGGGCCGCGCTGTGGATGGCGGTGCTGTGGGCGGCGGGCGCGGTGCTGTTCTCGATGCACGATCCGCAGCCGATCAAGGCGGACGAGCACCCGCAGTGGAGCGCCGCGCTGTTCGCCCTGGACCTGCTGCTCCCGGTCATCGACCTCGGGCAGCAGGGGCAGTGGCTGCTCAAGGGCGGCTGGCAGTGGGGCGCGTCCGTGCTGGTGCTGCTGGGGTGGGTGCTGGCGACGACGGTGGCGACCGGGGCGTCCCGGCTGCTGCGGCGCGGGTAGGCCCGGCGCACGCCCGGCGGGAACCCGGTGCTACGCGGTGGGCGGACAAGGTGACGGGGGTGGCCGCCCGGCCACTACCCTGAGCCTCGTGACCACCGTTCGCCTGCCCCTCTTCCCGCTCAACACGGTGCTGTTCCCGGGACTCGTCCTCCCGCTGAACATTTTCGAGGAGCGTTATCGCGCCATGATGCGCGACCTGCTGAAGACGGGCGAGGAGGAACCGCGCCGCTTCGCCGTCGTGGCGATCCGCGACGGCCGCGAGGTGGCGCCCACCGCGCCCGGCCTGCCGGACCAGACGGCCCTGCCGGAACGCGGCCCGGCCGCGGGCTTCGGCACGGACCCGATCCAGGCCTTCCACCGGGTGGGCTGCATCGCGGACGCGGCGACGATCCGCGAGCGCGAGGACGGCAGCTTCGAAGTGCTGGCCACCGGGACCTCCCGGGTCCGGCTGCTCTCCGTGGACGCGAGCGGCCCCTTCCTGGTGGCCGAGCTGGAGGAGCTCCCCGAGGACGCGGGCGACAGCGCGGGCGCGCTGGCGGAAGGGGTGCTGCGGGCGTTCCGCTCGTACCAGAAGCGGCTCGCCGGGGCCCGCGAGCGGTCCCTGACGGGGGCCGAGCTGCCGGACGACCCCTCGGTGGTGTCGTACCTGGTGGCGGCGGCCGCCGTGCTGGACATCCCGTCCAAGCAGAGGCTGCTCCAGGCCCCGGACACGGCGACGCGGCTCGCCGAGGAGCTGACCCTGCTGCGGTCGGAGACGGCGGTCATCCGCCACCTCCCGTCCCTGCCGATGATCGACCTGACCCGCACCCCCACGAACCTGAACTGACGACGGCACGGCGAGCGAGGGCGGAGCGGCACGGCGAGATGGCGAAGAAGACGAAGCAGGGCGGCTCCGGCTCCGCCACCCCGGCCGTGGTGGCACTGACCGCGGCGGGCGTGGAGTTCCGTACGCACGCCTACGCGCACGACCCGGCGCACGCGTCGTACGGCGAGGAGGCGGCCCAGGCGCTGGGGGTCTCCCCGGACCGGGTCTTCAAGACGCTGGTGGCGGACGTGGACGGGGAGCTGACGGTGGCGGTGGTACCGGTGGCGGGGAGCCTGGACCTCAAGGCCCTGGCGGCGGCCGTCGGCGGCAAGCGGGCCGCGATGGCGGACCCGGTGCTGGCCGAGCGCACCACGGGCTACGTCCGCGGCGGCATCTCCCCCCTGGGGCAGCGCAAGCGGCTCCGCACGGTCCTGGACGCCTCGGCGTCGGCGCACGCCACGATCTGCGTGTCGGCGGGCCGCCGCGGCCTGGAGGTCGAGCTGCCCCCGACCGCCCTGGCGACCCTGACGGCCGCCACCCTCGCCCCGATCGCCCGGGCGTAGGGGCTGCTCGCTCGCCCTCCGGGGGCCCGGGTCACGCGCCCTCCAGTGCCGCCACCAGCTGCGGCAGCTGGCCGTCGGCCACGACGAGGGCGAGGTGGTCGTGGTAGTCCCGGCTGCTGACGATCAGGCCGTCGCGGATCCGCAGCACCTGGATGTTGGAGACCTCGAAGGTCTTGCCGGTCGGCCGGTGGTGCACCGCGTAGTCGTACTCGGCCACGACCACCTCCGGGTCGTCCGTCCGCCGGACGACCACGTTGCGCGGGGTCAGCTCCAGCGGGGTGTGCTCGGCGACCTGCGCGAACCGCTCGCCGATCGCGGCCCGGCCCTCCAGGCGGCGCGGGCCCACCGGTGCGAAGACGCTCTCCACGACGGCGTCCTCGGCGTAGAGCCGCGCCAGTTCCGCGTACCGCCCGGCGCCGATGGCCTCGATCAGCTTCTGGAAGACTTCGCGGGGTTCGGGTGCTTCGGACATGATCGACCTCCGGTGGGATCCGCGACCCTAATCGGACTGGAAACTCCGTTTCGACGATACGGACTGACTAGTCCGGTTGTCCAGGGTGTGCGGCGCACCCACCGGCGACCGGAAGGGGAGCAGTGGGCGGGAGAGGGATGAGCGGGGCTTCCGAGCGCCCGTTGCGGGCGGACGCCGCCCGCAACCGGGCCCGGCTGTTGGACGTCGCCACGGAGGTGTTCACCACCCGCGGCGTCGGCGTGCCGACGGAGGAGATCGCCCGCAGCGCGGGGGTCGGCGTCGGCACGCTCTTCCGCCACTTCCCGACCAAGGAAGCGCTGCTGGAGGCCGTGATGGTGCGCCGGCTGGAGGACATCGCCGCCCGGACCGAGCGGCTCGCCGCCGACGCGGCACCCGGCGAGGCGTTCACCGCCTGCTTCCGCCTGGTGGTGGAGCTGTCCGTGGGCAAGAACGAGTTCGCGCGGGCGCTCGCCGCGGCCGGGGTCGACGTCCACGCGTCCCTGCGCGGGCCGACGGAGCAGATCCAGACCCGGCTGGCCGAGCTGCTCGCCGGGGCGCAGCGCACCGGCACGGTCCGCCCGGACCTGGGGCTGGCGGAGTTCATCGCCCTGCTGGCGGGCACCGGCCGGGCGCTGGAGCAGCTCGGACCGGAGCCGGAGCCCCGGGAGCGGATCTTCCAGGTGGTGTTCGACGGCCTGCGCCCGCGCTGACGACGCGCGAGCACCGCGCCGGCGGCGGGGTCAGGCGCGCGGGTCGTCCTTCGGGCTCGCGTCCGCCGGGGCGTGTACGTGTGCCGGGGGGTAGGTGTCGACCCAGGGCGCGGCGGCGACCGGGTCCCGGGGAGTGAACAGGGCCGTCAGGCCCAGGTGCACCGCGACGGCCGCCATCGGCCACGCGAGCAGCACCCCGTAGGCCAGCAGCTGGAGCGGCGCGTCGAAGGGCACGCCCTCGCCCGCCGCCTTCGCCCGGGCGACCAGGTCGCTGGAGGGCCCGAGCCACAGCCCCAGGCGCCAGCCCACGAGCGAGGCGAAGACGGAGCCCAGGCCCAGCCCGACGGCCAGCGGCACGCCCCCCGCGCGCCGCCACAGGAAGGTGGCGACCGCGCTCAGCGCGCCCAGGCCCGCGGCCAGCAGCATGAAGGTGCCGTCCGAGCCGATCCGCGCCTCGCTCTCGGTGTCCTTGAGGAAGACCGCCTGCCCGTTGGAGACGTACTGGAGCCGGGGCGAGAGCCACATCCACAGCAGCCCGAGCAGCACCCCGGCCACTCCGACCAGGAGGGCGACGGCGGCGCCGTCGCGGACCTCGGCGGCGGTCACCGCCGGGGAGCCGGTGGCTGCGGGCTGGTCGAGCACGCGCTCGTCGAGCACGGGGGCCTCGAAGGGGTCTCGGGGCGGCTGCGGGGTCACGGCTTCGGTCACCCCCACATCGTGCCAGGTGGAACCCGGCCCGGCGTCAGCGGACCGCCGCCCGCCGGTACGCCTTGGTCGCGACGAACAGCGAGAGGACGCCGACCGCGGCGCACACCCCGAGGTCGAGGCCGACCGCGGCCCAGTCCGGGTGCGGGGCGAAGGTGCGCGCGAAGGCCTCCACGCCGTAGGTCGACGGCAGCAGGTCCCGCGCCCACGCGATGACCGTCGGCATCCGCTCGGGCGGCAGCACCCCCAGCAGCAGCGCCGCCGACATGCCGAGCTGCCCGGCCAGCGTGGCGAGCTCCTGGCGCGGCGCCAGCAGCCCCAGCGCGGCGCCGAGCCCGGCCAGCGCGGCCCCGGCCAGCGGCACCACCGCGACGAGGATCCACAGCCCGCCCATCGGCAGCCCGAAGAGCACGCACCCGAAGACCGCGGTGACCAGGGTCCCGGGCAGGGTGAAGGAGGCGTACGCGGCGGCCGCGCCCAGCACCACCGAGGCGGGCGGCACCGGCAGCGTGGCGTAGTGGTCGAGCCCGCCGCTCGCGCGCAGCTGGCCGAAGTACTGGGCCAACAGGTTCAAGGCGACGAAGGCCACCACGAGGACCGACGAACCGGCGACCACGGCGCGCGCCTCGCTGCCGCCGCCCCCGTCCACCACGCCCCGCATCAGGATCATGATGCCGACGGACTGGAAGGTCGCGACGAACAGCAGCGGGATCCGGGCGACCCGGGCCCGGGAGAGCTGCGCCCGGTAGACGGCGGCCAGGGAGGGGAAGAACCGGGCCCGGGGGGCCAGCGGCTCGGGCCCGGCGGGCTCGACCCCGGTGCTCGCGGAAACGTGCGCGGTGGTGGTCACGCCTTCACCAGGCCCTTCGTGCGCCCGCCCAGGGCGAGGTAGACGTCTTCCAGGCTGGGCGTGGCCAGGGTGAAGTCGTCGAGCGCGGCGAAGGCGGGGCCACCGGTGACGGCGGCCACCGCCGCCCGCGCCTCGTCGGCGCCCAGGCGCAGGCTCCAGCGGCGCCCCGATTCCTCGGCCCGCTCCCGCAGGGCCGCGACCTCGGGGAGGTGCAGCGGGGCGCTCTCGCGCCACACCAGGTCGAGCCGGACCTCGTCGGAGACCTCGGCCTTGAGTCCGGCCGGGGTGTCGCAGGCGATGACCCGGCCCTCGTCGATGACGGCGACCCGGTCCAGGACCGTCTCCGCCTCGATGACGTTGTGGGTGACCAGGAGGACCGTGGCGCCGCGCTCGGCGCGCCGCCGGTCGACGGCGCTCCAGACGGCCCGTCGGGCGACCGGGTCCATGCCGGTGGTGGGCTCGTCCAGGACCAGCACGGGCCGCTCCCCCACCAGCGCGGCGGCGAAGCAGGCCAGGCGCCGCTGACCGCCGGAGAGCTTCTTCAGCGGTCGGGCGGCGAGGGGGGTCAGCCCGAGTTCGTCGAGTACGGCGTCCCGCTCGGCCCGGGCCTCGCGCGGGCCGAGCCCGCGCAGCCGTCCGGTGGTCTCGGCGGCCAGGGAGACGGTCAGCTCGTCGAGGGCGGTGGACTCCTGGCCCAGGTAGGCCAGCAGCCGGGAGGCCCGCTCGGGGTGGCGGACGAGGTCGTGGCCGAGCAGGGTGACCGAGCCGGAGTCGGGCCGCAGCAGTCCGGTCAGCTGGCGCACGAGGGTGGACTTGCCGGCGCCGTTGGGGCCGAGCAGTCCGAAGATCTCGCCGCGCCGGACGTCCAGGCTGATCCCGTCGTTCGCGCGGGTGGCCGGCAGCGCCGGGGCCCCGCGCCCGCCACGGGCGGCGGCGTACGTCTTGACCAGGTCACGCACGGCGCAGACGACATCCCCCGGTCCTGCTGCCGCGGAAGGCGTCCGTCCTGCCTGTGCTGTGCCCGTATTCACGAGGGAGCAGCCTACGGGGTTCCCGCGCCGCCGCCGCGCCCGGGGCGCGGCGGCCGGGGCGCGCCGGTGGCCGCGGGGCTCACTCGCCGCCCGGGGAGAGCGCGGCGGCGCTCGGCGCGGCGGCCGGGGCGGGGGCGGTGGCCTGCTCGGCGGCGGCGCGGACGTCGATCTCGCGCCAGAATCCGGCCCGGATGGCGTAGCGGTCGTGTTCGTCGATCTGGTCGTCCTTGTGCGCGAGCAGTCCGAAGCGGGCGGTGTAGCGCAGCAGCTCGCCGTCGATGCGGTGCGGAATGCGCGGGTACATGGTCGAGAGCTTGTGCAGGTGGACGGTCTCGGGGAGGCGTTCCATCCAGCGGCGGGCGAAGACCTGGCCGACCTCGAAGGGGTCGCCGCCGACGGTGGTGATGTCCTCCTCGCGGTCGGCCCAGCGCTGCTCGGCACTGGTGAGCTGGGCGAGGGTGGGCAGCGAGGCGGTCTCGGCCGGTTCGCCGAGCGGACCCGCGCGGTCGATCCAGCCCTTGTCGGAGGACCACCGCAGGGCGCTCGGCGCCTGGGCGCCGGGCGAGGCCTGGTGGCCGCCCGGGCCGTGGGCGGGGGCGGCGCTCTGGCCCGGTGCCCGCAGGACGGCGAGGTCCTTGGGCGTGGGCACGGCGCGGCCGGGCGCCACCGGCTGGGTGGCTTCGGCGGGGTCCTCGCGCGGGGCCTCCCGTTCGTCGCCCCGGGACCGGCCGCCGGGGACGGTGCCGTTGCGGGTGGCCTCGGCGAGGGCCGCCTCGGGGAGCGGGGCGGAGAGGATCGCGGCGATCTCGGGGCGCGGGGCGGGCGGCGGGGCGCACAGTCCGGCGAGGTCGCGGGCCCGGACGGCCCGGGTGATCCAGGCGCGGTCGAGGACCCTGCGCTCGTCGGCCTCGGCCACGAGGTCCTCGGACTGGTTGTAGTCCCCGTCGGCCGCCTGGACGGCCCAGAGGTGGACGGCGACGCCGTGTTCCTTGGCGGACATCAGGCCGGGGAGCAGGTCGCCGTCGCCGGTCACCAGGACGACGTCCGAGCAGGCGCGGTTGCGGGCGAGTTCGGTCAGTTCGGCGTGCATGGCCGCGTCGACGCCCTTCTGCGCCCAGCGGCCGTCGCTGCGGGTCAGGGCGCCGAGGCGGACGGTGACGCGGGGCATGACGCGCAGCCGCCGGTGCTCGGGCTGGGGCACCCGGTCGGGCGCGCCGTCGAACCAGTAGATGCGCAGCAGGGGCTGTTCCGTGTCCGCCTCGGCCCGCTCGCGCAGGCCCTGGATGAGGGCGGCGTGGTCGACGGTGATGCGGGAGCGCGAGGGCTCCCCTGCGAGAAGGCTCGCGGCGGCGCCCAGCAGATAGCCGGCGTCCACCAGGACGACGCAGCGGTCCACGCTTCCACCCTCTTCCCTGCGGGTCCCGCCCGACCGAGCGGGGGGACGGTCTGGGTTTTCCCCGAGTCTGCCCGAACGGGGGGAGGTTGACGGCCGGAACTCGATCATCGGCGTGGCGGATCTCACGGCGCACCGGAAAGCGGCGTCGACTACGCGCAGTAATGATCCAAAATGCGGTGCTTCGGAGCGTATGTGAGGGTGAAGGCGGTCCTGGCCCCTAGACCCTCACGGAGGTTCCACCATGGCCAAGAACAAGAAGCAGAACCGCGAGCAGACGAAGTCCTCGACCCCGGAACGTGGCGGCGATCAGGCCAAGTCCTCGTCGATGCAGGATCAGGCCGAGCAGCGGATCTCGCAGGCGAGTCCCGCCGACATGGCCCGCAAGGGCCGGGAGAAGCGCTTCGGCCACAACTGACGCCTCCGTGTGCGGCATGTGAAAGGGCGCGTCCGGGAGTTTTCCCGGGCGCGCCCTTCCTTCACGTACGGCGACGTCGCGGCCGGGGGCCGCGGCGGCCGGGGCCCTCGGCCCCTGCGGTGTTATCCGGCCAGGCAGGACGGACCGAGCAGGACCTTGAGGTCGCCGAAGAGCGCGGGGTCGGGCTTGACCCGGTGCTTGTCGAGGCGGAGCACGGTGGTGGTGCGCGGTCCCTGGAGCTTGATCCGGACCTCGCTGTTGCCCTGGTGGTGGCGCAGGATCTCGCCGAGACGGGTGACCATCGGCGGGGTCACCTTGACGGTGGGGATGGTCAGGACGACCGGTGCGTTGGTGCCCGCGGAGGAGAGGTCGGGGACCATCATCTCCATGGCGACCAGGCGGGGGACGTCCTCGCGCTTGTCGAGGCGGCCCTTGACGAAGACGACGGTGTCCTCGACCAGCTGGGTGGAGACGAGCTGGTAGGTCGCCGGGAAGAACATGCACTCGATGGAACCGGCGAGGTCCTCGACGGTGGCGATGGCCCAGGCGTTGCCCTGCTTGGTCATCTTGCGCTGGAGGCCGGAGATGATGCCGCCGATGGTGACGACGGCGCCGTCGCCGTGCTCGCCGCCGGTGAGCTGGGAGATGCCCGCGTCCGTCTTGTCGGACAGGACGTGCTCCAGGCCGAAGAGCGGGTGGTCGGAGACGTAGAGGCCGAGCATCTCGCGCTCCTGGGCGAGCAGGTAGGACTTCTCCCACTCGACGTCGGAGAACTCGACGTCCAGGCCGAAGCCGGGCTCGTCGCTGGCGCTCTCGTCGCCCATGCCCCCGAACAGGTCGAACTGTCCCTCGGCCTCCTTGCGCTTGACCGCGACCACGTTGTCGATCATCGGCTCGTGGTGGGCGACCAGGCCCTTGCGGGTGTGACCCATCTCGTCGAAGGCCCCGGCCTTGATCAGGGATTCCACGGTCCGCTTGTTGCAGACCACGGCCTCGACCTTGTCGAGGAAGTCGGGGAAGGAGGAGTACTTCCCCTTGCCCTTCCTGGTCTTGATGATCGAGTCGACGACGTTGGTGCCGACGTTGCGCACGGCGGTGAGCCCGAAGAGGATCACGTCGTCGCCCTGGGCCGCGAAGTTCGGCTCGGACTCGTTCACGTTCGGCGGGAGCACCTTGATGCCCATGCGCCGGCACTCGTTCAGGTAGATCGCGGACTTGTCCTTGTCGTCCTTGACCGAGGTGAGCAGGCCCGCCATGTACTCGGCGGGGAAGTTCGCCTTGAGGTAGGCGGTCCAGTAGGAGACCAGGCCGTACGCGGCCGAGTGGGCCTTGTTGAAGGCGTAGCCGGCGAAGGGCACCAGGACGTCCCAGAGCGCCTTGATCGCCGCGTCGCTGAACCCCTTCTTCCGGGCCCCCTCCTCGAAGATGACGAAGTTCTTCGCCAGCTCCTCGGGCTTCTTCTTGCCCATCACGCGGCGCAGGATGTCGGCCTCGCCGAGCGAGTACCCGGCGATGATCTGGGCGGCCTTCTGGACCTGCTCCTGGTAGACGATCAGGCCGTAGGTGACCGCGAGGACCTCTTCGAGCGGCTCCTCCAGCTCCGGGTGGATCGGGGTGATCTCCTGCTGCTTGTTCTTGCGCAGCGCGTAGTTCGTGTGCGAGTTCATGCCCATCGGGCCCGGCCGGTACAGGGCCGAGACGGCGGAGATGTCCTCGAAGTTGTCGGGCTTCATCAGGCGCAGCAGCGAGCGCATGGGGCCGCCGTCGAACTGGAAGACGCCGAGGGTGTCACCGCGGCCGAGCAGTTCGAAGGTCTTGGGGTCGTCGAGCGGCAGGCCCAGGAGATCGATGTCGATCCCCTTGTTGGCCTTCACCATCTTGACGGCGTCGTCCATGATCGTGAGGTTGCGCAGGCCGAGGAAGTCCATCTTCAGCAGGCCGAGCGACTCGCAGCTCGGGTAGTCCCACTGGGTGATGGTGACGCCGTCGGTGTGCCGCACCCAGACGGGCACGTGGTCGGTGATCGTCTCGCTGGACATGATCACGCCGGCCGCGTGCACGCCCATCTGGCGGACCAGGCCCTCGACGCCCATGGCGGTGTCGATGACCTTCTTGACGTCCGGCTCGTTCTCGTACATCCCGCGGATCTCGCCCGCCTCGCCGTAGCGCGGGTGCTTGGGGTCGAGGATGCCGGAGAGCGGGATGCCCTTGCCGAGGACGTCGGCGGGCATGGCCTTGGTGAGCCGGTCGCCCATGGCGTAGGGGTAGCCCAGGACGCGCGCGGAGTCCTTGATCGCGTTCTTGGCCTTGATGGTGCCGTAGGTGCCGATCATGGCGACCTTGTCGGCGCCGTACTTCTCGGTCACGTACCGGATCACCTCGACGCGCCTGCGCTCGTCGAAGTCGATGTCGACATCGGGCATGGAGACGCGCTCGGGGTTCAGGAACCGCTCGAAGATCAGGCCGTGGGTGATCGGGTCGAGGTCGGTGATGCCCATGGCGTAGGCGACGATCGAACCGGCCGCGGAGCCACGGCCCGGGCCGACCGCGATGCCCTGGTTCTTGGCCCACATGATGAAGTCGGCGACCACGAGGAAGTAGCCCGGGAAGCCCATCGAGATGATCGTGTCCATCTCGTACTCGGCCTGCTTGAGCCGGTCCTCCGGGATCCCGCCCGGGTAGCGGCGGTCCATGCCGCGCATGGTCTCCTCGCGGAACCAGGTGACCTCGGTGTAGCCGGCCGGGATGTCGAACTTCGGCATCAGGTTCCGGAACTGGAACATGCCCTCGGTGTCGATCTGGTCGGCGACCAGCTTGGTGTTGGCGCAGCCCTGCTGCCAGGCGTCCGAGGAGTCGATGGCGTACATCTCGTCCGTGGACTTCAGGTAGTAGCCGGTGCCGTCGAAGCGGAAGCGGTCCGGGTCCGAGAGGTTCTTGCCGGTCTGGATGCAGAGCAGGGCGTCGTGGGCGACGGACTCGCTCGCGTAGGTGTAGTGGGAGTCGTTCGTCACCAGCGGCGGGATGCCGAGCTTCTTGCCGATCTCCAGCAGCCCGTCGCGGACCCGGCGCTCGATCTCGATGCCGTGGTCCATGAGCTCCAGGAAGTAGCGGTCCTTGCCGAAGATGTCCTGGTAGTCGGAGGCGGCCTGGACGGCCTCGTCGAACTGGCCGAGGCGCAGCCTGGTCTGGAGCTCGCCGGAGGGGCAGCCGGTGGAGGCGATGAGCCCCTCGGACCACTGGCTGATGGTCTCCTTGTCCATGCGGGGCCACTTGGTGAGCCAGCCCTCGGCGTAGGCGTCGGAGGACAGCCGGAAGAGGTTGTTCAGGCCGGTGGCGTTCGCCGCCCAGATCGTCTTGTGGGTGTAGCCGCCGGAACCGGAGACGTCGTCGCGCTTCTGGTGCGGCTGCCCCCACTGGATCCTGCGCTTGTTGCGCCGGGACTCCGGGGCCACGTAGGCCTCGATCCCGATGATCGGTGTGATCCCGGACTTCTGCGCCGTGTGGAAGAAGTCGTAGGCGCCGTGCAGGTTGCCGTGGTCGGACATCGCGATGTGCGACATGCCCATTTCATTGCACGCGTTGAACATGTCCTTGAGCCGCGCGGCACCGTCCAGCAGCGAGTACTGGGTGTGGACGTGCAGGTGCGTGAACGGCGTTTTGGTCACGACGGCAGACCTCCGGGGGGAAGTGGGGGGGCAGCCTCGAAGTCTACGTCGGGTGGGTGGAAGATCGTGGAGTGCGCGGAGCGCTCGATGAGGGGTGGCGGCCGGGTGGCGGGTGGGAGGGCACCGAGGGGTACGGTCGTCCGTTGCAAGACCATGAGGCACATCCGGCTCCCGCGGCCGGAACGCGACCGAACCAGCGCCACCAGGAGGATCCCGCCATGGCGGTCACCGAGACGACGAACGAGCAGCGCGCCGAACAGATACTGGACGTGTTCGACACCGCGTTCGGTGAGCTGCTCGCGGCCGACCCCGCCGCCTTCCAGGTCAAGTTCCGCAAGATGGCGGCCTCCGCCTTCGCCTTCTACCGGGGCACGGCCTGCCTGTTCTACGCCGACCTGGAGCGGGAGCGGCACGGCGGCCCCTACCTGGACGACCAGACCGGCCGGGTCTGGATCCACGGCGATCTGCACGCCGAGAACTTCGGCACCTACATGGACTCCAACGGCCGGCTGATCTTCAATGTGAACGACTTCGACGAGGCGTACGTCGGCCCCTTCACCTGGGACCTCAAGCGCTTCGCGGCCTCCGTCGCCCTGATCGGCTACACCAAGGCGCTCAGCGACGAGCAGATCGGCGACCTGGTGCGGACCTACGCCGGCGCCTACCGCGAGCGGATCCACGCGCTGGCCACCGGCGCCAAGAACGACGAGGTGCCGTCCTTCACCCTGGACTCGGCCGACGGCCCGCTGCTGGGGGCGCTGCGCGCCGCCCGCGCGCGCACCCGGTTCTCGCTGCTGGACTCGATGACCGAGATCCGCGACTTCGAGCGCCGCTTCACCGAGGGCGACGGGGCGATCGAGCTGGACGCGGCGACCCGGTACAAGGTGCTGGCGGCCTTCGACGGGTACCTGGAGACCCTGCCGGAGGAGT
Organism: Streptomyces sp. NPDC059917; assembly: GCF_042730635.1. Taxonomy (NCBI): domain Bacteria; kingdom Bacillati; phylum Actinomycetota; class Actinomycetes; order Kitasatosporales; family Streptomycetaceae; genus Streptomyces; species Streptomyces sp. NPDC059917. Next base: position 5,272 of record NZ_JBHWLC010000087.1, on the reverse strand, counting down.
CCCTGGTCCGCCCGGACTCCTACCGGGTCAAGGACGTGGTCGGTCGGCGCGGCGTGGGCATCGGCTCGGCGGGCCTGCCCTCCTACAACATCCTGCTGGAGGGGCACAGCGACGCCCTGGAGAACGACGTCGTGATCTACCTCAAGCAGGCGCAGACCCCGGCCGTGTCCCGGCACGTGACCGACCGGGCGGTGCGGGACTACTTCCTGCACGAGGGCCACCGCACGGTGATCTCCCAGCGGGCGCTGCAGGCGCACGCCGATCCGTGGCTGGGCTGGACCGAGCTGGACGGGGCCGGGCAGCTGGTCGCGGAGGTCTCCCCGTACGCGGTGGACCTGGACTGGTCGGACATCGACGATCCGCGGGAGATCGCGGCGGTGGTCGCGGACCTGGGGCGGGCGACGGCGACCATGCACGCGGCGGCGGACGCGGCCGAGAGCGGGCAGTCGCTGGTGCCCTTCTCCACCGAGCGGGCCATCGACGCGGCGATCGCGGCCGACGAGGAGGGCTTCGCCGACCTGCTGGTCGATTTCGCGCACGTCTACGGGGCCCGGGCGCGCGCCGACCACCAGATCTTCGTGGACCTCTTCCGTAATGGGCGGATTACGGCCTGAAAGTCGCCTTATATGAGTGGGTCCAAGGTCCCCCGCTCACAGGGACCCATGGCACACTCGGCCGCAATGGACATATCAGAGGCAGGGCTCCGAGGGCTGCGGGCGGCGCTGTTCAGCGCGCTCGTCGTGCTGCTCTCGGCCGGCTCGCACGTCCTGATGTCCCGGGTACCGCTGCCGCCCGCCCTGCTGGCCGGGGCCTTCACGGCCGTCTTCGGGCTGTCCTTCGCCCTGGCCGGGCGCGAGCGCGGGTTCGGCTCCATCGCCGGGCTGCTCGTGCCGCTGGAGCTGGCCGCCGACACCGTCTTCACCGCCGCGCAGCACTTCTGCTACGGCCCCGCGGGCGGCCCGGTCGACGGTCCGCTGCGCGCGCTGGGGCTGGCCGAGCTCTGCGGGGGCACTCCCGTGGGCGGGCCGCTGGCCGAGGTGACCGGGCCCGGCGCCGGGCCGGCGCTGCTGCTCGACTCCCCCGGCCCGTGGACGCCCTGGCTGCTGCTCGGGGCGCACGTCTCGGTGGGGCTGCTGGCCGCGCTGTGGCTGCGCCGCGGGGAGCGGGCGCTGGGGCAGCTGCTGCGGGTGATCGCGGTGCGCGCCTTCCGGCCGCTGCTGCTGGCGGTGGCCTCGGTCGGCGCGGCCCCGGCCCGGACGGGACCCGCGCTGCGGGCGGTGCTCCCGGGCGTGGGGGCCCGTACCCGGTTCCCCGTGCACTCCGTGGGACGCAGGGGTCCGCCGCGTCCGGCGCCGCTCTTCGGCGCCTGACGCACGGCAGTCCCCATCCGAACCGCATCACCCCACGGAGTACCCCATGAGTTCCCGCAACAGCCAGGCCAACAAGGCAGCCGCGCGCGAGAAGCTGCGCGCCGAGCGCGAGCGCCAGGCGAAGAAGGACAAGGTCCGCCGCCAGGTCGTCGTCGCGGGCGCGGTCGTCGCGACCCTCGCCCTGGCCGGCGGCATCGGTTACGCGGTCATCCAGAACACCAAGCCCACCGCCTGGGAGGCCGCGGCCACGGCCACGCTGGTCAAGCCGAAGAACACGACCGGCGAGAACGGCACGACCGTGGTCATCGGCAAGCCCGAGGCGAAGAAGACGCTGGAGCTGTACGAGGACTCGCGCTGCCCGGCCTGCGCCCAGTTCGAGCAGGCCTCCGGCGCCCAGGTGAAGAAGGACGTCGACGCGGGCAAGTACAAGCTCCAGTACTTCGGCGCGACCTTCATCGACAACATGTCCGCCGGTGTGGGCTCGAAGAACGCGCTCAGCGCCCTGGGCGCGGCGCTGGACGTCAGCCCCGAGGCGTTCCTGGAGTACAAGGCGGCGCTGTACTCGACGACCAACCACCCGGACGAGCGCGACGACGCCTTCGCCAAGGACGCGACCCTGCTGAAGATCGCGGACCAGATCCCGGCCCTGAAGACCAACGCGGCCTTCAAGAAGGCGGTCGAGGACGGCACCTACGACCGGTGGGCGCTGGAGATGTCGAAGGCCTTCAACAAGTCCGGCGTGACGGGCACCCCGACGCTGAAGATGGACGGCAAGAAGATCGAGACCCCGCAGACGGTCGAGGCGTACAACACGGCGATCGACGCGGCCCTCAAGGGCTGACACGACGGCGGATCCGGGCCCGTTCGCGGGCCCGGAGGCACAAAGGGCGGGCGGACTCCCAGAGTTCGCCCGCCCTTTGCCGTCCCGGGGCTGTCTTCCGGCCCTACTGGCCAGTAATCTGACCGCCCGTGACCAGTCTTCTCCCCTCTTCCGCCACCGAGCCGCGCCGCCGTACGGTCGTCAAGGCCGCCGCCGGTGTCGCCGCGCTCGCCCCCTTCGCCGCGACGGCCGCCCTGGGAAGCGCCGCCCACGCGGCCGAGACCGCACCCGCCTTCCTGCACGGGGTCGCCTCGGGCGACCCGCTGCCCGACGGCGTCCTCCTGTGGACCCGCGTCACCCCCACGGCCGAGGCCGTACCGGGCTCCGGGCTCGGCCCCGCCACCCGCGTGGACTGGGAGGTGGCCGAGGACCAGGGCTTCACCCGGATCACCGCGAGCGGCTCGCTCACCACGTCGGCCGCCGCCGACCACACCGTCAAGGCCGATGTCCGGGGGCTGCGGCCGCAGACGGCGTACTGGTACCGGTTCACCGCCGGGACCACCGTCTCCCCGGTCGGTCGCACCCGCACGGCGCCGCCGCTCGGGGCCCGGCTGCCGGGAGTCCGCTTCGGCGTGGTCTCCTGCGCGAACTGGGAGGCCGGGTACTTCTCCGCCTACCGCCACCTCGCCGCCCGCACCGACCTGGACGCGGTGCTGCACCTGGGCGACTACATATACGAGTACAAGACGGGCGGCTACCCGGAGCCCAAGTACGTGGTGCGCCAGCACGCGCCCACGCACGAGATCCTCACCCTCGCCGACTACCGCACCCGGCACGGCAAGTACAAGACGGACGCGGACCTGCGCGACCTGCACGCGGTCCACCCGGTGATCGCGATCTGGGACGACCACGAGTTCGCCAACGACGCCTGGTCGGGCGGGGCCGAGAACCACACCCCGGGCGCCGAGGGCGACTGGGCGGCCCGCGCCGCCGCCGCGAAGCAGGCCTACTTCGAGTGGATGCCGGTCCGCCCCTCAACCGCCGGCACCGTCTACCGGCAGCTGCGCTTCGGCAACCTCGTCGACCTGCTCCTGCTGGACCTGCGCAGCTTCCGCTCCCAGCAGGCCACCATCGGCAGCGGCAAGGTCGACGATCCGGAGCGCACCATCACCGGCCGGGCCCAACTGGACTGGCTCAAGTCGGGCCTGGCCTCCTCGCAGGCGGCCTGGAAGCTGGTCGGCACCTCGGTGATGATCTCGCCGGTGGCCTTCGGCGCGCTCCCGGCGCACCTGCTGGAGCCGCTGGCCACCCTGCTCGGGCTGCCCAAGGGCGGGATCCCGATCAACGTCGACCAGTGGGACGGCTACACGGACGACCGGGCGGAGCTGCTGGGCCACCTGAGCGGCCAGAACATCAAGAACACGGTGTTCCTGACCGGTGACATCCACATGGCGTGGGCCAACGACGTACCGCTGACGGCGGCGACGTACCCGTTCTCGAAGTCGGCCGCGGTCGAGTTCGTGGTCACCTCGGTGACCTCGGACAACATCGACGACCTGTTGCACGTGCCGGCCGACACGGCCTCGCTGGTGGCGGAAACGGCCATCAAGGCCGCCAACCGGCACGTGAAGTGGCTGGACATGGACGCTCACGGGTACGGGGTCCTGGACGTGACGGCCGAGCGTTCGCAGATGGACTACTACGTCATCTCGGACAAGACCAAGCAGAACGCGACCTCGGCGTGGGACCGCTCGTACCGGACCCTGAACGGTACCCAGAAGGTGGAACGGGCAGACCGACCGGTACGCTGACGTACAGTCAAATTTATTGCGGGTGGGGGTTTTCGGCCACTTTCCGGAGGCCCCCGCTCCCCCGCGGCAACACATCTTTTACTTTCAAGCATTGACTTGAAGATGACATGCACACATAAACTTCGCGCCAGCGTGAGGAAATACCTCCGCCCCCACCACGCTACGAGGAGTCAACGTGCGCGCTGCTGCCCGCATATCCCCCCTTCTCCGCCGCCGCCTCATGGGCACGGCCGTCCTCGCCGGAACCCTCGCCTTCGCGCCGCTGACCGCCCCCACCACGGTCGCCGCCGCCTCCGCCGCCAAGACCCCCGCCGAGGCCTGCGCCGACCAGGCCGCCGGCGCCTCCGCCAACGCCCGTGTCGCGCGCCCCCAGGCGCAGCACGTGGCCGACCCCAACGAGATCTCCGACGCCCAGGTCAAGGCCATGGACGCCGACCTCAAGTCGAAGCTCGGCCTGGCCGCCGCCACCGCCAAGGCCCAGCAGCTCGACGGGCTGCACGCCGCGCCCTCCGCCGCCGCGGCGACGACGACCATCCCGGTCTACGTCCACGTGATCACCAACGGCACCGCGGGCAAGCTGACGGCCGCCCAGATCAACAGCCAGATCTCCGTCCTGAACGCCGCCTACGCGGGCCAGGGCACCGGCAACGTCAACTCCGGCTTCCAGTTCTCGCTGGCCGGCACCGACACCACGAACAACGCCGCCTGGTACACCGTCTCCGACGGCACCAAGGCCGAGAAGGACATGAAGAACGCCCTGCGCAAGGGCGGCAAGAACGCGCTGAACCTCTACACCGCCAACCTCGGCGGCGGGCTGCTCGGCTGGGCCACCTTCCCCAGCTCCTACAACTCCGCCCCCAAGATGGACGGCGTGGTCATCCTCAACAGCTCCATCCCCGGCGGCTCGGCCACCAACTACAACCAGGGCGACACCGCCACCCACGAGGTCGGCCACTGGCTCGGGCTCTACCACACCTTCCAGGGCGGTTGTTCCGGCAGCGGCGACTCGGTCTCCGACACCCCGGCCGAGGCCAGCGCCGCGTTCGAGTGCCCGACCGGCCGCGACACCTGCACCGCCAGCGGCGTGGACCCGATCCACAACTTCATGGACTACACGTACGACGCGTGCATGTACCAGTTCACCGCGGGTCAGGTCTCCCGCATGAAGAGCATGTGGACCGCCTACCGCGGCTAGTCGCACAGCGGCGACAGGGGGGGGCACGGCCCGGCCCCCCCCCGGCCGGGGCCCCCCCCCCGCCGCGGCGGTCCGT
>NZ_JBHWLC010000086.1:0-32735 GCF_042730635.1 Streptomyces sp. NPDC059917 | reverse complement strand
CCGGAGAGGGGGACCGGCCGCCGCCGTGTGCGTGTGCGCTGTGCGCGTCAGCTCGCGGGCTCGGCCTCCGGCGCCGGCTCCGGCTCCGCGGGGATCCGTACGGACTCCAGCAGCAGCTGCGCCACGTCGACGACCTGCACCGACTCCTTCGCCTGGCCGTCGTTCTTCTTGCCGTTGACCGAGTCGGTCAGCATGACCAGGCAGAACGGGCAGGCGGTCGAGACGATGTCGGGGTTGAGGGACAGGGCCTCGTCGACGCGCTCGTTGTTGATGCGCTTGCCGATCCGCTCCTCCATCCACATCCGCGCGCCACCGGCGCCGCAGCAGAAGCCCCGCTCCTTGTGGCGGTGCATCTCCTGCTGGCGCAGGCCCGGCACGGCCGACATGATCTCGCGCGGCGGCGTGTAGACCTTGTTGTGGCGGCCCAGGTAGCAGGGGTCGTGGTAGGTGATCAGGCCGTCGACCGGGGTGACCGGGGTGAGGCGGCCCTCGTCGATCAGGTGCTGGAGCAGCTGCGTGTGGTGGATGACCTCGTACTCGCCGCCCAGCTGCGGGTACTCGTTCGCGATGGTGTTGAAGCAGTGCGGGCAGGTGGAGACGATGCGCTTCGCCGACTTCGGCTTCTTCGTCGACGGGTCGTCGTCGTCCTCGCCGAAGGCCATGTTGAGCATGGCCACGTTCTCCTGGGCGAGCTGCTGGAAGAGCGGCTCGTTGCCCAGGCGGCGCGGGGAGTCACCCGTGCACTTCTCGTCGCCGCCCATGATCGCGAACTTGACGCCCGCCATGTTCAGCAGCTCCGCGAAGGCCTTCGTGGTCTTCTTGGCCCGGTCCTCCAGGGCGCCGGCGCAGCCGACCCAGTAGAGGTAGTCGTACTCGGAGAGGTCCTCCGCGTCCTTGCCGATGATCGGGACCTCGAAGTCCACCTCCTTCGTCCACTCGACGCGCTGCTTCTTGGCCAGCCCCCAGGGGTTGCCCTTCTTCTCCAGGTTCTTGAGCATCGTCCCGGCCTCGCTCGGGAAGGCGCTCTCGATCATCACCTGATAGCGGCGCATGTCGACGATGTGGTCGATGTGCTCGATGTCGACCGGGCACTGCTCCACGCACGCGCCGCAGCTGGTGCAGGACCACAGCACGTCCGGGTCGATGACGCCGTTCTCCTCGGCGGTGCCGATGAGCGGGCGCTCGGCCTCGGCCAGGGCGGCCGCCGGTACGTCCTTCAGCTGCTCCGGGGTCGCCTTCTCGTTGCCCTCCATGTCCTTGCCGCCGCCCGCGAGCAGGTACGGCGCCTTGGCGTGCGCGTGGTCGCGCAGGGACATGATCAGGAGCTTCGGGGACAGGGGCTTGCCCGTGTTCCAGGCGGGGCACTGCGACTGGCAGCGGCCGCATTCGGTGCAGGTGGAGAAGTCGAGGATGCCCTTCCAGGAGAACTGCTCGACCTGGGAGACGCCGAAGACGTCGTCCTCGCCCGGCTCCTCGAAGTCGATCTCCTTGCCGCCGCTCGTCATCGGCTGGAGGGCGCCGAGCGCCGTGGAGCCGTCGGCGTTCCGCTTGAACCAGATGTTCGGGAAGCCGAGGAAGCGGTGCCAGGCGACACCCATGTTGGTGTTGAGCGACACGACGATCATCCAGATCAGCGAGGTGCCGATCTTGATCATCGCGGTGAAGTAGATGAGCGTCTGCAGCGTGCCGACCGAGAGGCCCTTGAAGGCCAGCACCAGCGGGTACGAGAGGAAGTACGCCGGCTCGTAGTGGTCGACGTGGTGGATCGCGCCTTCGAGACCGCGCAGGGTCAGGATCGCGAGGCCGATGGTGAGGATGATGTACTCGACGAAGTACGCCTGCCAGGCCTTCGAGCCCGCGAAGCGCGACTTGCGGCCGGCCCGGGAGGGCAGGCTGAGCAGTCGGATGGCGATCAGCACGAGGATGCCGAGGATCGTCATCACGCCGATGAACTCGATGTACAGCTCGAACGGCAGGAAGCCGCCGATGATCGGCAGCGTCCAGTCGGCCTGGAAGAGCTGGCCGTAGGCCTGGGCCAGCGTCGGGGGCAGGGTCAGGAAGCCGATCGCGACGAACCAGTGCGCGAAGCCGACGATGCCCCAGCGGTTCATCCGGCTGTGGCCGAGGAACTCCCTGATCAGGGTGATCGTTCGATCCTTCGGCCGGTCCGTGCGGCTGCCGGCCGGTAGCGGCTGGCCGAGTTTCACGAACCGGTAGATCTGCGCCACGGCTCGGGCGAGCAGCGCGACGCCGACCACGGTCAGGACCAACGACACGATGATCGCGGCGAGTTGCATGGGAGGGCTCCTCGGGCGGGCCAGGGCGGGCACTCGGGCACTTACTAAGCAGTAACTTAGTCAGTCAAGCCTTGAGATTACCCATTCCCCGAGCCGCAATGTAGCCGAGCGCGCGGTGATCTGTGTCGCTCAGGCCACCCTTTGCGGCGCGGGCTCCGTCCGGGGGGCGGTGGCGGGTGCGGCGGGCGGTGCGGCGGCCCGTGCGGGAGGGGTGCCCGTCGGGGGTCTCGGTCCGGCCGTGCGGACCACCGCGCGGGGGGTCTGCGCCAGGATCGCCAGGTCCATCCCGAGCCAGTGGTTCTCCACGTAGTGCCGGTCCAGCAGGTCCATCTCCTCCCAGGGCAGGTCCGAGCGCGCGCTCACCTGCCACAGGCCGGTCATGCCGGGCCGTACGAGCAGCCGCTCGGGGTGCTCCGCGTGGGCGAGGGGGCGGGGGCCGACCAGGGACATCTCGCCGCGGACCACGTTCAGCAGCTGCGGGAGCCCGTCCAGGGCCCAGCGGTCCAGGGCGGCGCCGAGCCGGGGGCCGTCCGTGCGGAAGCGCCAGGTGCGGAAGGGGTGGCCGGCGAGGCCGACGCGGGTCTCCCGTACGAAGGCGCCCGCGCGCGGAGCGGCGGCGTACAGCAGTGCGGCCACCGCGGCCAGGGGGAGGGCCAGCAGGGTCAGCAGGAGCAGCGCGCCGAGGAGGTCGACGACCCGTTTCGCCGGTGGGGCGGCGGGGAGGGGGAGGGGTGGCAGCGGCATGGGGGCACCGTGCCGTACGCCTCCCGGCGGGGGGTGGGGGGCGCGCGGCGGGCCCCTGCCGTCTCCCCCGCTCGGCCCTGCCCCACCCGGGGCTCCGCCCCGGACCCCGCGCCTCAAACGCCGGCGGGGCTGAGTAGGGCCCGCCGAGGGCTGGAGGGCCCGCACCCGCCCCGCTGAGCGTAAGGGCGGCCTAAAAGTTGAGTGGGGTCGGCTCAGGTCTGTTGACGATGTGGGAGCCGTGGTGCATCCTTGAGTCTGTTCCACTCAAGTCAGTGTTGCTGGAGGAATCAAAATGGCACGTGCGGTCGGCATCGACCTGGGCACCACCAACTCGGTCGTCAGCGTTCTGGAAGGCGGCGAGCCCACCGTCATCACCAACGCCGAGGGCGCCAGGACCACGCCGTCCGTCGTCGCCTTCGCCAAGAACGGCGAGGTCCTCGTCGGCGAGGTGGCCAAGCGCCAGGCGGTCACCAACGTCGACAGGACCATCCGGTCGGTCAAGCGCCACATGGGCACCGACTGGAAGATCAACCTGGACGGCAAGGACTTCAACCCGCAGCAGATGAGCGCCTTCATCCTGCAGAAGCTGAAGCGCGACGCCGAGGCGTACCTGGGCGAGAAGGTCACGGACGCGGTCATCACCGTCCCGGCCTACTTCAACGACTCCGAGCGTCAGGCGACGAAGGAGGCCGGTGAGATCGCGGGTCTGAACGTCCTGCGCATCGTCAACGAGCCGACCGCCGCCGCCCTGGCCTACGGTCTCGACAAGGACGACCAGACCATTCTCGTCTTCGACCTCGGTGGCGGCACCTTCGACGTGTCGCTCCTCGAGATCGGCGACGGCGTCGTCGAGGTCAAGGCCACCAACGGTGACAACCACCTCGGTGGTGACGACTGGGACCAGCGCGTCGTCGAGTACCTCGTGAAGCAGTTCCAGAACGGCCACGGCGTCGACCTCGCCAAGGACAAGATGGCGCTCCAGCGTCTGCGCGAGGCCGCCGAGAAGGCGAAGATCGAGCTGTCCTCCTCCACGGAGACCTCGATCAACCTGCCCTACATCACGGCGTCCGCCGAGGGCCCGCTGCACCTGGACGAGAAGCTCACGCGCGCCCAGTTCCAGCAGCTGACCGCGGACCTGCTGGAGCGTTGCAAGGCTCCGTTCCACAACGTCATCAAGGACGCGGGCATCAACCTGTCCGAGATCGACCACGTCGTCCTCGTCGGCGGCTCCACCCGCATGCCGGCCGTCGCCGAGCTCGTCAAGGAGCTCACCGGCGGTCAGGACGCCAACAAGGGCGTCAACCCGGACGAGGTCGTCGCCCTCGGCGCGACCCTCCAGGCCGGTGTCCTCAAGGGTGAGGTCAAGGACGTCCTGCTCCTCGACGTGACCCCGCTGTCCCTCGGTATCGAAACCAAGGGCGGCATCATGACCAAGCTCATCGAGCGCAACACCACGATCCCGACCAAGCGGTCCGAGATCTTCACGACGGCCGAGGACAACCAGCCGTCCGTGCAGATCCAGGTCTACCAGGGCGAGCGCGAGATCGCGGCGTACAACAAGAAGCTCGGCATGTTCGAGCTGACCGGCCTGCCCCCGGCCCCGCGCGGCGTCCCGCAGGTCGAGGTCGCCTTCGACATCGACGCCAACGGCATCATGCACGTCACGGCCAAGGACCTCGGCACGGGCAAGGAGCAGAAGATGACCGTCACCGGCGGCTCCTCGCTCGCCAAGGACGAGGTCGACCGCATGCGCCAGGAGGCGGAGCAGTACGCGGACGAGGACTCCCGCCGCAAGGAGGCGGCCGAGTCCCGCAACCAGGGCGAGCAGCTCGTCTACCAGACGGAGAAGTTCGTCAAGGACAACGAGGACAAGGTCCCGGCCGACGTCAAGGCCGAGGTCGAGGCCTCCATCGCCGAGCTGAAGGAAAAGCTCAAGGGCGAGGACTCCGCCGAGATCCGCACCGCGACCGAGAAGCTGGGCGCCGTCAGCCAGAAGCTCGGCCAGGCGATCTACGCCGACGCCCAGGGCGCCCAGGCCGCCGGTGGCGCGCCGACCGGTGACGCGGGTCAGGCCAAGGCCGACGACGACGTCGTCGACGCCGAGATCGTCGACGACGAGAAGCCGAAGGGTGGCGCTGCCTGATGTCGGAGGAGACCCCGGGCTTCGACGAGAAGCCCGAAGTCCCCACCGGCGACAAGGCGGACGACGCCGCTGCCGAGCCGAAGGCCGCCGACTCCTCCAAGGAGGAGAAGGCGGCCCCGGCCGGGGACGCAGGAGCAGCCGAGGCGCTCGGCAAGGAAACCGCCCTCCTGGCCCAGCTGGACCAGGCCCGCACCGCGCTCGGCGAGCGCACCGCGGACCTCCAGCGGCTCCAGGCCGAGTACCAGAACTACCGCCGCCGGGTCGAGCGGGACCGGATCGCGGTCAAGGAGATCGCGGTCGCGTCCCTCCTGACCGAACTGCTCCCGACGCTGGACGACATCGGTCGGGCACGGGAGCACGGCGAACTGCTCGGTGGCTTCAAGTCGGTGGCCGAATCGCTGGAGACGGCCGCCGCCAAGATGGGGCTGCAGCAGTTCGGCAAGGAGGGCGAGCCCTTCGACCCGACGATCCACGAGGCCCTGATGCACTCGTACGCGCCGGACGTCACCGAGACGACCTGCGTGGCGATCCTGCAGCCGGGGTACCGGATCGGCGAGCGTACGATCCGTCCCGCGCGCGTCGCGGTGGCCGAGCCCCAGCCGGGCGCGGCCGCTCCGGCCAAGTCCGAGGACGCGGCCGAGCAGAGCACGGACACGGACGGGCCCGACAAGGGCTGAAGGTCTGATGTCAGCACGACACGAGAGGAGGGCCACCGGGGATGAGCACTAAGGACTTCGTCGAGAAGGACTACTACAAGGTCCTCGGTGTCCCGAAGGACGCCACCGAGGCCGAGATCAAGAAGGCGTACCGGAAGCTCGCCCGCGAGTTCCACCCGGACGCCAACAAGGGCGACTCGGCGGCCGAGGAGCGCTTCAAGGAGATCTCCGAGGCGCACGACGTCCTCGGAGACAGCAAGAAGCGCAAGGAGTACGACGAGGCCCGCGCGCTGTTCGGGAACGGTGGCTTCCGCCCCGGTCCCGGCGGTGGCGGCGGTTTCTCCAACTTCGACCTGGGCGACCTCTTCGGAGGCGCCCAGGGCGGGGGCGGAGCGGGCGCCGGCGGCTTCGGCGGCGGTCTGGGCGACGTGTTCGGCGGCCTGTTCAACCGCGGTGGCGCGGGCCCCGGTGCGGGCACCCGCACCCAGCCGCGCCGCGGCCAGGACATCGAGTCCGAGGTCACCCTCTCCTTCACGGAGGCGGTGGACGGGGCCACGGTGCCGCTGCGGATGTCCTCGCAGGCGCCCTGCAAGGCGTGTTCGGGCACCGGCGACAAGAACGGCACGCCCCGGGTGTGCCCGACCTGCGTCGGCACCGGGCAGGTCTCGCGCGGCAGCGGCGGCGGCTTCTCGCTGACCGACCCGTGTGCGGACTGCAAGGGCCGCGGCCTGATCGCCGAGACCCCCTGCGACGTCTGCAAGGGCAGCGGCCGGGCCCGTTCCTCGCGCACCATGCAGGTCCGGATCCCGGCGGGCGTCTCCGACGGCCAGCGGATCCGGCTGCGCGGCAAGGGCGCTCCGGGCGAGCGCGGCGGTCCCGGCGGCGACCTGTACGTCGTCGTGCACGTGGACAGCCACCCGGTGTTCGGGCGCAGGGACGACAACCTCACGGTCACCGTCCCGGTCACCTTCGTCGAGGCGACCCTGGGCGCCGACATCAAGGTGCCGACGCTGAACGGCCCCGCGGTGACGCTGAAGCTGCCGCCGGGCACCCCCAACGGGCGCACGATGCGCGCCCGTGGCAAGGGCGCGGTCCGCAAGGACGGCACCCGCGGCGACCTGCTGGTGACGGTCGAAGTGGCCGTCCCGACAGAGCTGTCGGACAAGGCCCGCGAGGCGCTGGAGTCGTTCCGCGACGCCACGGCCTCGGAGGACCCGCGCTCCATCCTGTTCGAGTCCGCGAAGGGAGCATGACATGGACGGCCGCCGACGCAATCCTTATCAGCTGACCGACGAGACCCCGGTCTACGTCATCTCGGTGGCCGCCCAGCTCTCGGGCCTGCATCCGCAGACCCTCCGCCAGTACGACCGCCTCGGCCTGGTCTCCCCGGACCGGACGGCCGGGCGCGGGCGCCGCTACTCGGCCCGGGACATCGAGCTGCTCCGCACGGTGCAGGCGCTGTCCCAGGACGAGGGCATCAACCTGGCGGGCATCAAGCGGATCATCGAGCTGGAGAACCAGGTCGCCGCGCTCCAGCAGCGCGTCGCCGAGCTGTCCACGGCTGTGGACGGTGCGGCGGCGGTGCTGCGCCAGCGCGAGGCCCAGGTGCACGCCTCGTACCGGCGCGACCTGGTCCCGTACCAGCCGCCGCAGCCGGGCAACGCCCTGGTCGTCTGGCGGCCCAAGCGGCCGCTGGACTGACCCGCGACCCGCCGCGCAGGGACCTTCACGGGCCCCGCTCCCCACCTCGGGGAGCGGGGCCCGTGCGCGTTCCTCAGACCAGGTGGTCGGGGTCGAGGTCCGGGTCCGGGTCGTGTTCGGCGGTGAGCCCGCCGCCGCCCGGCAGGGCGCCCGGTCCGTCGAGGATCCCCGACTGCGCGATGAGGAAGCCGAGCTGCGCCCGGCTGCCGCTGCCCAGGACGGTGGCCAGCTTGGCGATGTGCGCGCGGGCGGTGCGCACGTTCATGCCGAGCCGCCGGGCGATGGCCTCGTCGACGTACCCCTCGACGAGGAGCTGCGCGATGGAGCGCTGGACGCCGGAAATCCCCTCGGGGGTGTGCCGGTACGTCACTTCCTGGCGCAGGGGCACAGCGCGCCGCCAGAGCTGCTCGAAGACCTTGATGAGGTACTCGACCAGACCCGGGTGCCGCAGCTCCAGCGCCACCCGCCGGTCGTCGCTGGCGGGGATGAAGGCCACGGTGCGGTCGAAGATGATCAGGCGCTCTATCAGTTCTTCGAGCGTACGGATCTCCACCTTGCCCGCGGAGATGCGGTCCACGTAGGCCAGCGTGCCCTGGCTGTGGCGCGCGGTGTGCTGGTAGAGGGTCCGTATGCTGACCCCGCGGTCGATCAGCGGGGCGTCGCGCTCCAGCGCCTGGGTCAGGGCGAGCGAGGGCCGGGCGCCGCCGGGCTGGACGGTCAGCACCTCGGTGTGACATTCGGCCGTCGCCAGGTTCAGCGCCGCGTTGATCCGCTCGAATCCCTCCAGCACGGTGATGGCGTGAGTGTTGGCGGGACTCTGGGCACTGATGGTAAGGAACGGCTCGAAAGCGTCGGTGAGATCTACAGCGCTGCGTCGGCGGTCCTGGATCTCACGTTCAATCGGGTGGAGACGTTGGGCCAATGCGACGGATGGGGGAACCGGACGCAGCTGGTTCGCGTCGTCCGGATCGGGCTGCAGAAGAGCGAATTCAAGCAGGCAGGGAGCATTTTCAACTTCTCCCCTTGCGATACGGCCCGTGCTGAGCGCTGCCGCGTAGAGCCGTGCTCCCTCGTCGCACAGAGACGTGACGGGGTGGGGATGTGTCTCGTTTGTGCCGCTTCTGGGCAAATCTCCACCCCCCAGGGTCCTGAACATGCAAGAACATGATGCATCGTCCCTGTGGCAGTGACGTGCCTGAATGAGCCATCGTCGGACACGCGGGGGAGAGGATTCCATCAAGTGAGGACGAAGCCGACCATGTACAAAAGAATGCTTCGCTCGGCGCTTGCCGTTGTTTTCTCCGCCGTTGCGGTTTTTGGTGCAGTCAGCGCCGTCGACACAGACGCGGGGAGCGCCAGGGCCAGCTGGGACACCGGCTGGACGATGGCGCCGGCAGGAACATCGTTCGACACCGGCTGGACCAATGCGCCGGTTCTGAAGAACGGCACGGGCTCGACCGACTCGCCCCAGGGTTCCGAAGGTGACACCGGTTGGACCTCTCACCCCGAGGCGGTGTCCTCATGACCCCCGACGACCGCGACTTCCGTCGCGAAATGGCATCTGCGTACCGGTCCGGATGGCAGTTCATCGATCTCGTCACGGCCATCCCCCACACTGGCGATTCGTTGATGGTCACCCTCTTCGGCCAGCCGATCGTCGTCGTGCGCGAGGAGGACGAGGACGTCCGTGCCTATCGCTGCCTGCGCCGCCCGCGCGGTGCGCCGCAGCCCGTCCGCTGCGAGGTGCGGTACGGGATGGTCTTCGTCAACCTTGATCAGCGCGACCACCAGCTCTTCGAACCCGATGTCACCTCCGCCACCCCCCGCAGTGCCTGAAGCGATTCCCCCGTCGTCGCAGATCGCTCAGGCGCTTCCCCCACACAGCGGCGCCATCGTGAACCTGAACACGATGGCGCCGCTGTGCTGCTCACGTCCAGTGCTTGAACCGGAAACGTTCCGGAATTGGCCCGAATAAATCAGTGGCGCCCGCGCCCGCCCGAGGGGCACACCCCTGCTCCGCCCCTCAGGCGCGGCCCATCGCACGCTCCAGCGTGATCACCAGGACGACCCGGTCCGGATTGGGCGACGGGACGCGTCCGTACCGCTGCGCGTAGCGCTCCACCGCCTCGGCGACCGATGCCTCGTCGTCGAGGATCCTGGCGCGCCCTTCCAGCGTCGCCCAGCGGCGCCCCGCCATCTGGCACACCGCGGCCCGGGCGCCCTCCGGGCCCGCCGCCAGGACGTTGCGGATCTTCTTGCTGTGCTTGTTGCTGATCACCCGCGCCACCCCGGCCTCCGGGTCGTACGTCACGCCCACCGGCACGACGTGCGGACTTCCGTCGGGGCGCGGGGTGGTCAGCGTGCAGACGTGCCGTTCCTGCCAGAAGGCGAGGTAGTCGGCCGTCGGGTTGAGTACGTCATGGGACATGCGCCGAAGCGTACGAGCTTCTTCTTGAGTGGAATAGACTCAACTTTGTGCACGCTTCCCCTAGCAGAGAAGCAACACGAGAAGGAACGGAGAGGAGCCGTACGTGGACGCCGAGCTGACCAACAAGAGCCGGGCCGCCCTGAACGCCGCCACCAGCAGGGCGGTGCAGGGCGGCCACGCCGACCTGACCCCCGCGCACCTGCTGCTGGCCCTGCTCACGGGCGAGGACAACGAGAACGTCACCGACCTGCTCGCGGCCACCGAAGCCGACCAGGCCGTCGTACGGGCGGGCGCCGAGCGCCTGCTCGCCGCGCTGCCCAGCGTCACCGGGTCCACGGTCGCGCCGCCGCAGCCCAGCCGCGACCTGCTCGCCGTACTCGCCGAGGCCGACCGCGAGGCCGGGCGCCTGGGCGACGAGTACCTCTCCACCGAGCACCTCCTCATCGCCATCGCCGCCAAGGGCGGTCCGGCGGGCGAGGTCCTCACCGCACAGGGCGCCACCGCGAAGAAGCTGCTGTCCGCTTTCGAGACCTCACGAGGAGGGCGCCGGGTGACCTCCCCCGACCCCGAGGGCCAGTACAAGGCCCTGGAGAAGTTCGGTACCGACTTCACGGCGGCGGCCCGTGAGGGCAAGCTCGACCCGGTGATCGGCCGGGACCAGGAGATCCGCCGGGTGGTGCAGGTGCTCTCGCGCCGCACGAAGAACAACCCGGTGCTGATCGGCGAGCCGGGCGTGGGCAAGACGGCCGTGGTCGAGGGCCTGGCCCAGCGCATCGTCAAGGGCGACGTCCCGGAGTCCCTCAAGAACAAGCGGCTCGTCTCCCTGGACCTCGGCGCCATGGTGGCCGGGGCGAAGTACCGCGGCGAGTTCGAGGAGCGGCTCAAGACGGTCCTGGCGGAGATCAAGTCCAGCGACGGGCAGATCATCACCTTCATCGACGAGCTGCACACCGTGGTCGGCGCGGGCGCCGGCGGGGACTCGGCGATGGACGCGGGCAACATGCTCAAGCCGATGCTGGCCCGCGGCGAGCTGCGGATGGTCGGCGCGACCACGCTGGACGAGTACCGCGAGCGCATCGAGAAGGACCCGGCGCTGGAGCGGCGCTTCCAGCAGGTGCTGGTCGCCGAGCCGAGCGTCGAGGACACCATCGCGATCCTGCGCGGGCTCAAGGGCCGCTACGAGGCGCACCACAAGGTGGTCATCAACGACAGCGCGCTGGTGGCGGCGGCGACGCTCTCGGACCGGTACATCACCTCGCGCTTCCTGCCCGACAAGGCGATCGACCTGGTCGACGAGGCCGCGTCGAGGCTGCGGATGGAGATCGACTCCTCGCCCGTCGAGATCGACGAGCTCCAGCGCTCCGTGGACCGGCTGCGGATGGAGGAGCTGGCGCTCAAGAACGAGTCCGACCCGGCGTCCATCGAGCGCCTGGAGCGGCTGCGCAAGGACCTCGCCGACAAGGACGAGGAGCTGCGCGGGCTGAACGCGCGCTGGGAGAAGGAGAAGCGCTCCCTGAACCGGGTCGGCGAGCTGAAGGAGCGCCTGGACGACCTGCGCGGCCAGGCCGAGCGCGCCCAGCGCGACGGCGACTTCGACGCGGCCTCGCAGCTGCTCTACGGGGAGATCCCGGCGCTGGAGCGCGAGCTGGCCGAGGCCACCGAGGCCGAGGCCGAGGTCTCCCTGGACACGATGGTCAAGGACGAGGTCGGTCCGGACGACATCGCCGACGTGGTGGGCGCCTGGACCGGGATCCCGGCCGGGCGGCTGCTGGAGGGCGAGACGCAGAAGCTGCTGCGCATGGAGGAGGAGCTGGGGCGGCGCCTGATCGGGCAGAAGGAGGCGGTGCAGGCCGTCTCGGACGCCGTGCGCCGCACCCGGGCCGGGATCGCGGACCCGGACCGGCCGACGGGCTCGTTCCTCTTCCTGGGGCCGACGGGCGTGGGCAAGACGGAGCTGGCGAAGGCGCTCGCGGACTTCCTCTTCGACGACGAGCGGGCCATGATCCGCATCGACATGTCGGAGTACGGCGAGAAGCACAGCGTGGCCCGCCTGGTCGGCGCCCCGCCCGGGTACGTCGGCTAC
Source organism: Streptomyces sp. NPDC059917 (assembly GCF_042730635.1). Taxonomy (NCBI): domain Bacteria; kingdom Bacillati; phylum Actinomycetota; class Actinomycetes; order Kitasatosporales; family Streptomycetaceae; genus Streptomyces; species Streptomyces sp. NPDC059917. The sequence goes on along the minus strand of NZ_JBHWLC010000086.1, from coordinate 20,683 downwards.
GAGGAGGGCGGCCAGCTGACCGAGGCGGTGCGCCGGCGCCCGTACTCCGTGGTGCTCCTCGACGAGGTCGAGAAGGCCCACCCCGAGGTCTTCGACGTGCTGCTCCAGGTCCTGGACGACGGGCGGCTCACCGACGGGCAGGGCCGGACGGTGGACTTCCGCAACACCATCCTGGTGTTGACCTCGAACCTGGGCAGTCAGCACCTGATGGACCCGCTGACCTCGGCTGAGGTGAAGAAGGCGCAGGTCCTGGAGGTGGTGCGGGCGAGCTTCAAGCCCGAGTTCATCAACCGCCTCGACGACCTCGTCGTCTTCACCGCACTGGACCGCGACGAGCTCGCGCACATCGCCGAGCTCCAGATCGCCCGGCTGGCGGCCCGCCTCGCCGAGCGGCGCCTGACCCTGGACGTGACGCCGCAGGCGCTGGCCTGGCTCGCGGACCAGGGCAACGACCCGGCCTACGGCGCCCGCCCGCTGCGCCGCCTGATCCAGACCGCGATCGGCGACCGGCTCGCCAAGGAGATCCTCGCGGGCGAGGTCAAGGACGGCGACACGGTCCGCGTGGACGTGGCGGGCGACGGCCTGCTGGTCGGCAAAGCGCTCTGATCCGGCCGGTCCGGTCGCCCCGTGCGACCGGACCACTCCGGCCATACAGGCGCTTAACCAGCTCTTATGCGTGTCCGCCCGGAGCGGATCGGGTGTCCGGGGGTGGACACGGGGTGGGCGCGATGGGGGAGTATGAAGCAATCCGCACGAAGGGAAGTACACGGTGAGCATCGACCCGGCCTCGATTCCGAATTTCGGGGGCCAGCCCGAACCGCAGGCCACAGGACCGGCGGGCCCCGTCGTCCCCGACCAGGACCTGGTCAAGCAGCTCCTGGAGCAGATGGAGCTGAAGTACGTCGTCGACGACGAGGGTGACCTCGCGGCGCCGTGGGAGGACTTCCGCACGTACTTCATGTTCCGTGGCGAAGACGAGCAGCAGGTCTTCTCGGTGCGGACGTTCTACGACCGCCCGCACGCCATCGAGGACAAGCACCAGCTCCTCGAGGCGATCGACGACTGGAACCGCCGCACCCTGTGGCCGAAGGTCTACAGCCACACCCACGACGACGGCTCGGTCCGCCTGATCGGCGAGGCGCAGATGCTGATCGGCACCGGCGTCTCCCTGGAGCACTTCGTGTCCTCCACGGTCAGCTGGGTCCGCGCGTCCATCGAGTTCGACAAGTGGCTCCTGGAGCAGTTCGGCCTGGAGAAGGACGTCGACTCGGCGGACGAGAAGGACGACACCGAGGGCGACGACCCGAAGAACTGACGTCGCGCCGTCGGGGACGCCCGCCCGGTGCCCCGAACCGCGCGCCGCTACAGCGGCACGTGGGACACGAGCATCAGGTACGCCCCGTAGCCGCACGAGAGCCCGGCCAGGACCCCGGTCACCACGACCGCCGTCCGCGGCCGGGCTCTCGCCATGGCGGCCGCGAGCGGCAGCAGCAGCGGGAAGGCCGGCAGCAGGAACCGCGGCTTCGACTCGAAGAAGCCCGCGCCGCCGAGGGTTATCACCAGCAGCACGGCCGTGTACACGAGCAGCGGCAGCGGCGCCCGGTCCAGCAGGAGCAGCACCGCCAGGCCCGTCGCCACGGCCAGCACAACGAGCGTCATCGCGGCATTGGGCCCGCTCTGGCCCATCAGCACCCGCGAGGCCGTGCGCACCGCCCCGGCCCCGAAGTCGAAGCGCGAGCCCCAGGAGTCCTGCACGGCGAAGTAGCCGTGCAGGAGGTCGTCGCGCTGCGCCCCCACGGCCAGGAGGTACGCCGCCCAGCCCGCCGGGGCCAGCAGCCCGGCCGCCCACACCTCGGGCCGCCGGTGCCCCCCGCGCGCCAGCAGCGCGTGCAGGGCGGTCACCGACACCGCGGCGGCCACCGCGATGCCGGTCGGCCGGGTCAGGCCGGCCAGGACGGCGAGGCCCGCCGCCCACAGCCACCGCTCGCGCAGCAGCGCGTACAGCGACCAGGCGGCCAGCGCGGCCAGCAGCGCCTCCGTGTACCCGGCGGTGAACACCACGGCGTGCGGCTGCACCCCCCACAGCGCCACCAGCAGCACCCCGGTCCGGGCCCCGGCCACCCGCTCGCCGACCCGGTAGATCCCGACGGCGGCCGCCGCGGCCGCCCCCCAGGCGACCAGGAGACCCGCCCCGGCGGCCCCCACGGGCAGCAGGAGGGTCGTGAGCCGCATCAGTGAGGGATAGAGCGGGAAGAAGGCCAGATCGCTCTGTACGGCGCCGCTGTGCGGCCAGGCGAGGCTGCGCCCGTACCCGTGCTCGGTGATCGCGACGTACCAACCGGAGTCGAAGGAGGTGCCGAGGACGGTGAGCGGATCGCGGTCCGTCGCCCAGGCGCCGAGGGCGATCACGAGCACCCCGACGGCGCGGACCGCGACGAACACCGCCAGCGCGGTGGTCCCGGCCGAGAGGGCCGCCGTTCGCGGACGCGGCGGGACCTTCACCGTGCTCGTGCCCGTGGTCATCTCTGCGGCCTTCCGGTTCCTGCGTGCGAGCGCGTGCGTCCGTCCGCGGGTGGAAGGCCGTCAGGGAGACCCTACGAGTCGCCGGGCGGCCGGGGCCGCCCGGTCCCTCAGAGCCGGGAGAGGCGGCCCAGTCGGGTGGCCGCCTCCTGGAGGACGGAATCCCTCTTGCAGAAGGCGAAGCGGACCTGGGTGGCGCCCGCGGCCTTGTCGTCGTAGAAGACCTGGTTGGGGATGGCCACGACCCCGCACAGGGCGGGCAGGCGGCGGCAGAAGTCCAGGCCGTCGCGCTCCCCGAAACCGGCGATGTCGGTGGTGATGAAGTAGGTGCCGGCCGGGGCGTAGACCTCGAAGCCGGCCGCCGTCAGGCCCGCGGAGAGGATGTCGCGCTTGCGGGCCATGTCGGCGCGCAGGCCCTCGTAGTAGGCGTCGGGCAGGTCCAGGGCGTCGGCGATCGCGTACTGGAAGGGGCCCGAGGAGACGTAGGTCAGGAACTGCTTGGCCGAACGGACCGCCGTGACCAGCTCCGGCGGGGCCGTCACCCAGCCGACCTTCCAGCCGGTGAAGGAGAAGGTCTTGCCCGCGGAGGAGATCGTCACCGTGCGCTCGCGCATGCCGGGCAGCGCGGCGAGCGGGGTGTGCGCGCCCTCGAAGACCAGGTGCTCGTACACCTCGTCGGTGACGACGAGGAGGTCCCGCTCGACGGCGAGGGCGGCGATCCCGGCCAGCTCGGCCGGGGTGAGCACGGTGCCCGTCGGGTTGTGCGGGGTGTTCAGGAGCAGCAGCCGGGTGCGCGGGGTGACGGCGGCGCGCAGCTCGTCGAGGTCGAGGGCGAAGGCGCCGGCGTGCGGGCGCAGGGTGACCGGCACGCGGGTGGCACCCGCCATGGCGATGCAGGCGGCGTAGGAGTCGTAGTAGGGCTCCAGGGCGATGACCTCGTCACCCGGTTCGAGGAGGGCGAGGAGGGCGGCCGCGATGGCTTCGGTGGCGCCCGCCGTGACCAGGACCTCGGTGTCGGGGTCGTAGGACAGGCCGTAGAAGCGCTGCTGGTGGCGGGCGACGGCGGCGCGCAGCTCGGGGACGCCGGGACCGGGCGGGTACTGGTTGCCGCGCCCGGAGAGCACCGCGCGGGACGCGGCCTCGGCGATCTCGGCGGGGCCGTCGGTGTCGGGGAACCCCTGGCCCAGGTTGATCGATCCCGTGCTCGTGGCCAGGGCGGACATCTCCGCGAAGATCGTCGTCCCGAAGGAGGCGAGACGGCGGTTCAGGAAGGGGCGGCTGCCGCCCACGGGTGCGCTCATGGGCGTCATCCTTGGCCAACCTCTGGAGTTGCTCAAGTGTGCTTTGGCCGGAAGGGGCCGCGGGAATCCCCCTGTCACGCGGGACGCGGGGATCCCGCCCCTCGGGGGACCGAGGCGTACAGGAAGGGGGCGAGGACCATGTTCCTGGCCTTTTTCGCAGTGATCGCGGCCGCACTGGTGGGGTTCTTCGTGTGGCTGGCGTACGGCGGGTCGCGGGGCGGATCGCGGGGGTCCCGGGGCTCCTCCGGTTCCTCTTCCGACTCCGGCTCCGGCAGCTGGTGGGCGGGCGACAGCGGGTCGTCGTCGTCGCACGGCGGCGGCTCGTCCTGCTCGTCCTCTTCGTCCTCGTGTTCGAGCAGCTCCTGCGGCTCGTCCTCGTCGTCCTGCGGGGGCGGCGGGTGCGGCAGCAGCTGACCGGGGGCGCGGCGCGGAGTAGGCGCTCGGAATATGCGGTGGGAAGGTGCCCGGCGGGGGTGGGTTTCGCCGGGCGCATTCCCGTGGAACCCCTGGTTGGGGCGCTTGTGGGACCGCCGCGCGGGACCGGTGGTTGAACACCTGAACTGTGGGGCCCCCGGGGGGATGTAAACCCCGTCAAGTTGGGTAAAAACGCTGTGAGTGCCGTGCCTTTCATGATTCCCTCGGTTGAGTAGACCAGTCCTCGGACCTCGCTGGACTTCCTGTGGACCCGAGCCGGTGACCCCCACCCGTTGACCACCGCTGGCGGGTCCCGGCCCATCTCCCCTCGCGCGTTTGCGGAGCCGACTCATGCTCACGACCCTCCAGACCACCTATACCGACACGCGTGCAGCCGACCTCGCCTGGGCCCTGGGTCGGGAGCGGCTGCCCGCCCTCGCCGTACTGAACCTCGAGCTGGAGAGCGCGAAGGTGGAGCTGCGCCTGCTCGGCGCCTCCCACCAGGTGTTGTTGGAAGAGGGCGAAGTGCTCTGCTCGGAGACGGTCGCCTGCATGCCCGGCAGCAGCACCCCGCTGCCGCTCGGCGTGGCCAAGCGGGTGGGCGACTGGGAGTACGAGTTCGCCGCGCGCGTGGAGATCCTCTCCGAGGGCTCCTTCGCCGGGCGGGCGCAGGAGCTGCTCGCCCTGGTCGCGGATCACCCGAACGGGCTCGCCGGCACCTTCCCCGGCAGCCCGTACGCCTTCACCGCGCTGCTCGCGCAGCGCTGCGAGGGGCAGGTGAGGTGGCGCACCTGGCACGCCTACCCGCAGGAGGGGCAGCTGGTCGCGACCCGGACCCGGGTGGGCGTACGGATGGCGGCCGCGGCGCAGTAGGGCCCGGTCGTACGCGCGGCGCACCGCTTCCGCACCGGTTCGGCCGCCGCTTCCGGCATCGGTTCGGTCGGGTCCGCGGCGGGTCCGAGGCGGGTCCGCGCCGGGTTCGAGGCGGGTCCGGGTCGGGTCCGCGGCGCCGGGTCCGGCGTGTCCGGGGCCGGGTGGTGCCGCGGTCCCGGCGCGCGGGGTCGCCCGGGGATCGCCCGCCGGTTACGCCAAGTGGCCCGGGCAGTGCGTCACTTGCACCCATGTGGGTGACGGGGTGCAGCCGGGCAGTGACGTACGGTTCGCTTCATGATCGACCGTTCCGCCCCCGGCGGAGTGCTCCCGGCAGCGGAGCCCAGGGGTAGGGCCACCGCCCCGGCCGCCCTCCCCGTACGGCCCCGGACCGGCCGGCTCCTCGTCCTGGCCACCGTGTTCGTCTGCGCCGCCTGCGGGCTCGTGTACGAACTGGAACTGCTCGCCCTCGGCTCGTACCTGATCGGCGACTCCGTCACCCAGGCGTCCGTGGTGCTCTCCGTCATGGTCTTCGCCATGGGCGTCGGCTCCCTGCTGGCCAAGCGCCTGCGCGAGCGCCCCGCCTTCGGCTTCGGCGCCGTGGAGGCGCTGCTCGCGCTGGTCGGGGGCCTGTCGGCCATAGCGCTGTACGCGAGCTTCGCCTGGTTCGGCGAGTCCAGACCGGCGCTGGTCGGCTTCTCGCTCGCCATCGGCATCCTGATAGGAGCCGAGATCCCGCTGTTGATGACCCTCATCCAGCGGATCCGGCGGCAGGACGCGGGGGGCGCCGTCGCCGACCTCTTCGCCGCGGACTACGTCGGCGCGCTCGTCGGGGGGCTCGCCTTCCCCTTCCTGCTCCTGCCGCTGCTCGGCCAGCTCACCGGGGCGATGCTCACCGGCACCGTCAACGCGGTCGCGGGCGGGGCGCTCGTCCTGTGGCTCTTCCGCCGCGACCTGAGCCGGCGCGGGCGCTGGCTGCTGCTCGCCGCCAACATCGGCGTGCTGCTGGTCCTGGCCGCGGCGACCGTGCTGGCCGGGGACTTCGAGCGGATGGCCCGGCGCGCGGTCTACGGCGACGAGGTGCGGGTCGCCCTCCAGACCGGCGTCCAGGAGCTGGTCGTCACCGGCCCGCCCACCGGCTCGCCGCGCTCCCTCGACCTGTACCTCGACGGGCGGCTGCGGGTCAGCGGCTACGACGAGTACCGCTACCACGAGTCCCTCGTGCACCCCGCGATGGCGGGCCCGCACGCCCGCGTGCTCGTCCTCGGCGGCGGTGACGGACTGGCCGCCCGCGAGGTGGCGCGCTACCCCGACGTCGCCTCCGTCACCGTCGTCGAGCTGGACCCGGGCGTGGTCCGGCTCGCCCGCACCGACCCGATGCTGTCGCAGCTCAACGGGCACGTGTACGCCGATCCACGGGTCGCCGTGGTGACCTCGGACGCCTTCCAATGGCTGCGCGGACCGGGGGCGTCCGGGCGCTACGACGTCATCGTGTCCGACCTGCCCGACCCGGGGATCACGCCCAGCACCAAGCTCTACTCGCAGGAGTTCTACGGGCTGGCCGCGCGGGCGCTGGGCCCGGGCGGCCGGCTCGCGGTGTCCGCCGGCCCCTTGGTCTCGCGCCCGCGGACCTACTGGACGGTGGAGGCCACCCTGCGCGCCGCCGGGCTGCGGACCGCCCCGTACAGCGCGGGCGGGCGGCTCACGGGATTCGCGGCGGGCCCCGACCGGGCGCAGGGCGGCTCCGTCGCCCCGCCCCAGGACTGGGGCTTCGTCCTGTCCGCCCGCGAGGCGGTGCCCGAACTGCGGGTCGACGGAGACGCCCCGGTACTGCGCTCCCTGTCCACCCGCGCGCTCCAGGACGCGGCCCGCGACACCGAACGCGTCCGCATGCGCGGGCTGCCCCCTTCGACCCTGCCCCACCCGCGCTACTCCTTCTAGGGCGTGTTTCGAAAGTAGCGCCGGGCGCCCGAAGGGCGCGGCTCGCGGCGTCTGGTGCCGTGCATCGCAAGGCGGAGGATCGCCCGCCTACTGGACGTAATCGGGCGTTCCGACAACGCCGCGAGGCGCGGTACCAGGCGTCGCGAGCCAGGCGCTACTTTCGAGACACGCCCTAGTGCCCTGGTCGCGGGCCCGGGGGCGGGAAAGCCCACGGCGCGGCCGCGCCCTCGGTAGGCTCGGCGGCATGGAGCATCAGGTGTTCGTTCCGGTACCGGCAGCCGACCTCCGAGCGGTGCTGCGGGACCCCGCCCGCCTGGCCCGGTGCGTACCCGGCTTCCAACAGGACGCCGACGACGCCTCCGGGCCGCTGGCCGGGCGGCTGAAGCTGCGGGTCGGCGGGCACACCGTGACCTACCGGGGTGCGCTGGCCGTCACCGAGCGGGACGAGGACACCTTCGAGGCCGAGGGCCAGGGCGCGGAGGTCCGGGGCCAGGGCTCCGTGAAGACCACGCTCTCGCTGCGGCTCGTGCCCGAGGACGGCGGTACCCGGCTGGTCTTCACCGCCACGGGCAGCGCCGACGGCCGGGCCGCGGGATTCGCCCCGGAGGCCACCGCCACCTCGGTGCACCGGCTGCTGGACCGGACCTGCGCGAACCTGACGACCGCCGCCACGGCTCCGGCCGCCGCGGACGCGGCTTCCGGAGACGACGCGCAGGAGCCGCAAGAGCCGCAGGAGCCGGAGGGACCCGGGGTCATCGAGGTGTCCGCCACGGTGTTCGACACCGAGGTGCCGCCGCCGTCGCTGGACCCCTTCCTCGAGGACGGCTTCGACCGGTTCGGGGAGTTCGGCGATCTCGGGGACACCCCGCGCCCGCCCGCCGAAGCCGCCCACGCCCGCCGCACGATGATCGGCCGCAGCGCCGAAGAGGTCGACCACGCGCCCCCGCGCGGCCGTTACGCACCGGTGCCCGCGCCGGAGTCCGGGGCCCAGGCCCTGAACCTGCGCTGGCTGGCCCCCGCCGCGGCGCTCGCCCTCGCCTCGGCGGTCGTCGTCGGACGTGCCCTGCGGCGCCGCCGCTGAGCCTTATGGTCGGGGCATGAGTACGCGACTGAGCGCCGGTGGCGCCGAACTGACCGTCGACCAGAAGAACGGCTGCCGGATCAGCAGTCTGCGCGTCGACGGACTGGAGCTGCTGCGCCAGGGGGACGACTTCGGGTCCTTCCCGATGGTCCCGTGGTGCGGACGGCTGGGCGAGGGACGCTTCCGGGACGCCGGCGTGCTCCACCAGATGCCGCTGGACCACCCGCCGCACGCCATCCACGGCTTCGGCCGGCACGCCGCCTGGACCCCCGCCGGAAGCGCGACCGCCGACCGGACGGCCGAGGCCTCCTTCACCTACGACCTCACCGAACCGTGGCCCTTCCGGGGCCGGGTGACCCAGACCTTCGCCCTCGCACCCGAAGCGCTCACCCTGGCCATGGGCGTGGAGACGTACGACGACTCCTTCCCGGCCCAGGTCGGCTGGCACCCCTGGTTCCGCCGCAACCTCGGGGTGGGGGAGGACGTACAGCTGTCCTTCGAGCCGGTCTGGCAGGAGGAGCGCGGTGCGGACTACCTCCCGACCGGCCGGCGGATCGAGCCGCTGCCCGGCCCCTGGGACGACTGCTTCGGCATGCCCTACGGCGTCGACGTCACGCTGACCTGGCCCGGCGCCCTGGAGCTGCGCCTGACCAGCAGGGCCGAATGGCTCGTGGTCTACGACCAGCCCGAGGAGTTCGTCTGCGTCGAGCCGCAGTCCGGACCGCCCAACGGTCTGAACACCCTGCCGCAGCTGGTCACGCCCATCGACCCGCTGGAGCTGTCCACCACCTGGACCTGGCGCCGTCTCCGGGCGGACGACGCGCACGACGGGCTCTAAGCTCATGGGCATGAGTGACGTACGTGGTGAGCTGCTCCAGCAGATCAAGGACAAGGCCGTTGTGCACGGCAAGGTGACGCTTTCCTCCGGGCGGGAGGCCGACTACTACATCGACCTGCGCCGGATCACCCTGGACGGCGAGGCCGCCCCGCTGGTCGGCCAGGTCATGCTCGACCTCACCGCCGACCTCGACTTCGACTGCGTCGGCGGTCTGACCCTGGGCGCCGACCCGGTCGCGACCTCGATGCTGCACGCCTCCGCCGCGCGCGGCCGGCGTCTGGACGCCTTCGTCGTGCGCAAGGCGCAGAAGGCGCACGGCATGCAGCGCCGCATCGAGGGCACCGAGGTCACGGGCCGTCGCTGCCTGGTGGTCGAGGACACCTCGACCACCGGTGGTTCCCCGCTGACCGCCGTCGAGGCCGTCCGCGAGGCCGGTGGCGAGGTCGTGGCCGTCGCCACGATCGTCGACCGCGGCGCCGCCGACGCCATCGCCGCCGCCGGAGTGCCCTACCTCACCGGTTACCAGCTCGGCGACCTCGGCCTGTCCTGACGCGAACGGGTGCCGCGGGAACTGGTGACTTAGGTCCCCAAATTTCCCCGAGGCAGTCCTGACCTGCGGCTTTCGCACCGGGTGGGGTGTTTCACGTGAAACACTCCGCCCGGCTGGGCCCGGGCAGGTCCGACACCGAGGTGGAGTGTCGTGCGGAGTCTGGAAAGATAGCCCCGACGGCAACGTCGCCCCCAGGTCAGGGCCCGCAATAAGCACACTCCCCGCACATCCAAGGAGCGGACAGATGCCCATCGCAACCCCCGAGGTCTACAACGAGATGCTCGACCGGGCGAAGGCAGGCAAGTTTGCCTACCCGGCGATCAACGTGACCTCGACCCAGACCCTGCACGCTGCACTGCGCGGCTTCGCGGAGGCCGAGAGCGACGGCATCATCCAGATCTCCACCGGTGGTGCGGAGTTCCTGGGTGGCCAGTACAACAAGGACATGGTGACCGGCGCCGTCGCGCTGGCCGAGTTCGCCCACATCGTGGCCGCGAAGTACGACATCACCGTCGCCCTGCACACCGACCACTGCCCGAAGGACAAGCTGGACGGCTACGTCCGTCCGCTGCTCGAGGTGTCCGCCGAGCGCGTGGCCCGCGGTCTGAACCCGCTGTTCCAGTCGCACATGTGGGACGGCTCCGCCGAGACCCTCGCCGACAACCTGGCCATCGGCCAGGAGCTGCTGGCCAAGGCCGCGGCCGCCAAGATCATCCTCGAGGTCGAGATCACCCCGACCGGTGGCGAGGAGGACGGCGTCAGCCACGAGATCAACGACGAGCTGTACACGACCGTCGACGACGCGCTGCGCACCGCCGAGGCCCTGGGCCTGGGCGAGAAGGGCCGCTACCTGCTGGCCGCTTCCTTCGGCAACGTCCACGGCGTCTACAAGCCGGGCAACGTCGTCCTGCGGCCCGAGCTGCTCAAGGACCTGCAGGCCGGTGTCGGCGAGAAGTACGGCAAGGCCTCGCCGTTCGACTTCGTCTTCCACGGCGGCTCCGGCTCCACCGCCGAGGAGATCGCCACCGCGCTGGAGAACGGCGTCGTGAAGATGAACCTCGACACCGACACCCAGTACGCCTTCACCCGTCCGGTCGTGGAGCACATGTTCCGCAACTACGACGCGGTCCTGAAGGTCGACGGCGAGGTCGGCACCAAGTCCAAGTACGACCCCCGCACCTGGGGCAAGGCCGCCGAGGCGGGCATGGCAGTGCGCGTCACCGAGGCGTGCGCGAACCTGCGCTCCACCGGCACCAAGCTGAAGTAGTAGTCGCCGCAACGCAGAAGGGCCCTGTTTCCATCGCTTCGTCAGCGGTGGGGCAGGGCCCTTCGGCGTATTCGTATGTCGTGCTCTGGTGCTCCGTGTTCCGGTGCCCCGTGCTGCGTCCCCCGTGGCCGCAGTGATCAGGGCGTCATCCCGAACGGCAGGGGCTGTACCTGGCCGGTCTCCACTACGGCGAGGAAGACCTGCTCGTCCTCCTGGGTCCCGGTGACCCGGACCGTGGTGGGGCCGGTGCGCTCCGCGGTGACCCACAGGGGTATGCCGAACTCCGCGTACCGCTGGTAGGTGCTGACGACCGAGACGGGCAGGACGGCGGGTGCGGGCGTCAGGGCCACCGCGGCCTGGCGGGCGGCCTCCAACAGGACCATGCCCGGCAGGTGGTCCCCGGGGTGGTCGAAGAGCACCGGGTGCCGGGTGTCGTACCGCAGCTGCCAGGTGACGGCCGTGGTGGTCTGCGCGGTGGCCGCGAGGACCACGTCGAAGGGCGAGATCCGGCCGACCTGGGCGGGCTGGAGGGGCGCCGAGGGCAGGGAGGGCATCGGGGTGCGGTCCAACTGGGCGGCGCGCAGCCGCCGGTAGACGGCCGGAGAGGTCACGGTGTAGCCGACGTCGCCGGTGGCGATCACCCGTCCGTTCAGCAGCATGGTGACCTCGTACCGCAGGGCCTGGAGCTGCGTCCCGCGCATCCGGATGTCGGAGCAGGTGACCTCCAGGTCTAGGTCGGCCGGGGCGTCGCCGATCACGAGGTTCTCGGGCATCGTCGTGTAGTCGAGGCCCCAGAGCAGGAACTGGTGGCCCAGCGGTACGCCGTACGCCTCGTGGGCGACGTAGGAACCGACCTGGCGAATGGTTTCGCAGATCATCATCGGGTCGTAGTGCGTACCGGCGATCGGGCTGAAGAAACTGTGCCCGCGCGGGAGTTGGGCGCGCACGTGGAAACGGTCGGGGCCCGGGCGGCACATGCCGGTGAGGAAGACCTCGGCGACGGCCGCGCGGTGCACGAGCTCACGCGGGACCGTGCTGGTCAACGTGCTTCCGGAGCCGTCCGGGCAGACGCAGTCGACCGGGAGCGAGGGCGGGCACGGCGTGAGGTCGGTCGTCGGTTCCAAGGTCGTGATCATGATGCCCCTCTAGATCATGGCCGGAAGTCGCACCGGGTTGCAGTCGCCGGGTACGTACTTCCGGGTTTGGTTGACAGACAGAGGATTACCCGATGATCACTCAGTTTGGGGCTCAGAAGTGACACACTCCACACGGGAAGGGGTAGCGGAATCGGCCAACGCGAGCAAGATATCCGCAGGTCAATGACTAGGAGCGACTCATTCCGTCACCCTGCGTCGATTTTCGGCCGACCAGTCAGATCTAGACATAGATCGGGTATCTTTTACTCTGCAGCGCCTGCGTACTTGGGAGTATTTTTTCTGGGGGTCCCCCGGTGGGCCGGTGGCTGCAACTGTTCGGAACGGTCCCGTCGCCACGCGCGGCGTCCCGCACCCGCACCACCTGCCACCCCAAGCGGCCCCCGCCGATGGGAGACACCGATGCCCGCCCGCCACGCCACCCGCCCGCTGGGGCACTTGCGGCTCGCCGCCGTCAACATCGACGGGGTCCTGCTCAACGACACCTTCAGCCCGGTCATCCACCAGTTCGTGACCAGCCGCGGCGGCACCTACGACGCGGACGTGGAGCGCGCCGTCTTCTCGCAGTCCCGCACGGTCGCGGCCCGCGCGCTCGGCGCCGCGGCCGGCCTCGACTGGACCCCCGAGCGGGTGCTGGAGGTGTACTTCGAGGAGCGCGCCGCCTACCTCGCCGAGCACCCCCTCGCGGTGCTCCCCGGCGCCGAGCAGCTGCTCCACCGGTTGCGCGCCCTGGGGCTGCGCACGGTGTGCTACGGGGGCCTGGACAAGGCCCACTTCGACACCCACCTCGGCCGGTACGGGCACCTCTTCGACGAGCCGGGCTACGTCTGCACCAACGATTTTCGGCCGGGCATCCAGGAGATAGCCGTCGACACCTTCGGCGTCGCCTGCGACGAGGCGGTCTTCATCGACGACGTGGCACGGGTCTCGGAGGCGGCCCGCGCGCTGCGGGTGCCCTTCATCGGCCACCCCAGCCGCTTCCGGCACGGCTTCCAGGCGAGCCTGATGCGCGAGGTGGGGGTGCGGCACGTGGTCGGCTCTCTCGACGAGATAGACGAGGAGCTCCTGCGTACCCTCGACGGCGAGGCGGCGGCGGGCCTGTCCTGGGCCGCCTGAGACTTCCGGACCGGACCGCGCGAACCGCGCGGACCCGGGCGGACGGGTGCCACGGGCACCGAACGGACGACGACATCTGAAATGGGGACTGTCATGGCGGGAGAGCGGATGCTCGACGGCAAGGTCGCGCTGATCACGGGGGCGAGCAGCGGCATCGGAGCCGCCGCGGCGCGGGTGTTCGCGCGGGAGGGGGCCCGGCTGGTGCTGGCCGCGCGCCGCGAGCTCCGCCTCAAGGAACTGGCGGAAGAGCTGCGCGCCCAGGGCGCGGAGGTCGAGTACGCCGTGACCGACGTGACCCGTGCGGGGGACACGGCCGCGGCGGTGGCCGTCGCGGTGGACCGTTTCGGCCGGCTGGACTGCGCCTTCAACAACGCCGGGTGGGGCGTGGGGCGTTCGCCGCTGCACGAGATGGGCGACGACCTGTACGACCAGATCATGGACGTGAACGTGCGGGGCACCTGGAACTGCCTGCGGGACGAGATAGCGGCCATGCTGGCGACCGGTGGCGGCACGATCGTCAACAACAGCAGCGTCGGCGGCCTGCTCGCGACCCCGGTGGCCGCCCCCTACGTCGCCGCCAAGCACGCGGTGATCGGCCTGACCAAGGCGGCCGCCGCGGAGTACGCCGCCCAGGGCATCCGGGTCAACGCGGTGGCCCCCGGCACCACCCGGACCGAGGTGGTCGAGCAGTGGTTCGCCGCCGTTCCGGGCGTCGAGGAGCAGCTGCACGCGGCGACCCCGCAGCCGCGGACGGCCGAGCCCGCGGAGATCGCGGAAGCGGCCGCGTGGTTGTGCAGCCCTCGTGCCTCGTTCGTCACAGGGGTCACGATGCCTGTGGACGGGGGCTTCACGATGGTGTGAAGCTGTACTCGTAGGTACGTACCCGGGGGCATGTAATGCCGATCGGACGGGGGGCATGGAGAGGGACAGAACGACTGATGAGGACTGAACGACCCCAGGTGAAGCAGGACCGCGCCGTGCGGACGCGCCAGGCGATCCTGGAGGCTGCCGCGCTGGTCTTCGAGGACCGGGGCTACGACGCGGCGAAACTGACGGACATCGTCAAGATCGCCAGGGTCACCAAGGGTGCCCTGTACTTCCATTTCGACTCGAAGGAAGACCTGGCGCAGGCGGTCATCGAGGCGCAGGTCAGCGTCGAGCCCGCCTTCACCCCGCAGGAATTCAAAGCGCAGCAGTTCGTCGATGTCGGAATGATCTTCTCGCACCGCCTGCAGCACGATGTGCTGATGCGCGGGAGTGCGCGGCTCACGCTGGAACAGAACGGCCGCTCGCTGGACCGGGCGGCGCCCTATCAAGGGTGGATCGACCTGCACACGGAGCTGATGACGGAGGCCAAGGCCCGCGGCGAATTGCTCTCGCACGTGGATCCGGGGCAGCCGTCCCGGCTGATCGTCGGCTCGTTCGCCGGGCTGAACGTGATGTCGCAGACCCTCGGCCTGACGCTGGACGAGGAGGTGTCCGCCCTCTATACGAGCGTGATGCCGAGCCTGGTCGTCTCGGCCGTGGCGATCCGACTGGACACGGCTCCCGGCCGCGGCGGCCGTGCGCTGCACGGTGCGCAGGGGGCGCACCTGTGCGACTGCGACGGTTTGCGGCAGTTCCCCGACGACGGCGACGAGGACGCCGCCTGACGGTATCGGCGGGCTTTTGCCGGCCCTCCCCGCTCGATGCGGGGAGGGCCGGTTTTTTTTGTGCCTTGGGTCACGTGACTGGTGATGCGGAAGCCATTCCCTTGAAAAAAACTTCCGGGTATTATTTTTCTCCAGGGCCCGGTATGTAAACGGGCCCCGATGCGGCGCATCCTGGGGAGGGATTCATGGACATCGAGGTGCTCGGCGGGCTTCGCGCCCTGGAGAACGGCGTCCCCGTGGTCCCGACGCACCAGCCCGCCCGCCAGGTCTTCGCCGTACTCGCCGCCTACGCCGACCAGATGGTGCCCACCACGGTCCTGGCGGCGGAGCTGTCGGCGCACGGACCGGACGGCGAGCGCGCCCGCGCGCTGCTGCTGACCGCGGTCCGCCAGATACGTGAACTCCTCGCGGGCGCCGCCGACTCCGCCGGGCGGCGTACCCCCGAGGCCGTTCTGGTCTCGCTGCCCGGCGGGTTCCTCCTGGACACGGACAGCGGCCGCAGCGACCAGGGCGTCTTCGCCCGGGAGGCGGGAGCGGGCTACCGGGCCATGGCGCGCGGGGAGTTCGCGACCGCGGCCCGGCGGCTGCGCGGTGCGCTGCGGCTGTGGCGGGGCCCGGCCTTCGGGGGGATCGAGGCCGGTCCGCGGCTCGCCGCACGGGTCGCGGACCTGGAGGCGACCCGGCTGTCGGCGCTGAAGCAGTGGGTGGAGGCCGAGCTGGCGCTGGGTCGGCACCGGGAGCTGCGGACGGAATTGCGGGCCGTGACGTCCGCAAAATCGCTCGAAACATACCGAACCCTCGCAGAAGTGCTCGGTTCGGATCTCGGGCCCTGTCCGGCCGACACCACCCGCGCGCTGCGGCGGGCCCTGCTGCCCGGTCCGCTCCCACTCGTGCCAGTAGCCGCCTGACCATGTGTTTTCGCCGGGACTCGGCCCCTCTGGGGCAGTTCCTGCGATGCGGTCCTTTTTCTTCGTCCCGGGGGCGCGATCACCATTCCCCCAGGTATGTTTCTCCTAGGAAGTGTCACTCCATGAACCACCACACCACGTCCCGCGCCCGCCAGGCCGCGTCCCCGGGCCACCCGTTCGCGGGTGACACGGGATGGGGGTAGCCCGGCCCCCGCTGGTCGTGGTCGTCCACGCGGGGCGGGTGGGGCGGGTGTGTGCACAGGCGATCGTGGCGCGCGACGGCGCCGCGGACGCCGGTGCGCGCAGCCACCTCGTCGCGGCCGCGGAGCTGGGCGACGCGCAGTGGGAGCTGCTGGCCGAGGCCGACGGCATCCTCTTCGGCACGACGCTGCCGCAGGTGCTCGGGCGCGTCGACTGGCTGGGGAAGCCGGCCGCCGGGTTCGTCGCCCCGGGGGCGGACGCGCGCGAGCGGCTGGACGAGCTCGCGGCCTTCGCCGCCGAGGGGTTGGGCATGTGCTGGATCGGCCCGGCCGGACCGCCGGGGCGGTTCGCCGGGCCCGGCCCGGACCCGGTGCTGGACGCGGTGCGCCGACTGGGTTCCCGGATGGCGCGGATGGCCCGACTGGCGGGAGCGGCACCGGTGGGCGCGCCGGGTGGCGTGAGTTGACACACAGCCGGGAGCAGCGGTGTGCGCCGGGCTCCGGACCAGCACACTCGCTGGATATGGGTGCTGCGTTTGTGGAAGAGCCCGGCGCCGCGGATGCCGTGCGCCGCCTCGTGGCCGAGGGGGTCACGCCGTGGCTGGAGGGGGTGCCGGGCGTCGGTCCGGCGGGGATGCGGGAGTTCGCGAACCGGCTGGGGGTGCGCAACCTCCTGTACGGGACGCAGCGGCGTCCCGCGGCCATCGGTGCGGTGTGCGACGCGCTGGGGCCGTTGGGCGGGCTGGTGGCGGCGCCGCCGCTGGGGGACGGGACCTCGTACGAGGCGGCCCGTGCGCTGGTGGAGGCCGTGGACCGGCCCAACTTGATCGTGGTGCTGTCCGCCTCGGGGGAGGGGCCGGCCGCGGGTGCGCGGCTGTTGGGGGAGGGCACCGGGGTCTGCTTCGGTCCGATGACCGGTCCCAGGACTTACGAGGGGGTCCTGGGAGCCTGGTTGGGCGGACTGGAGCGGGCCAGGGAGCGCGGCCTCGACCTGGCCGCGCTCCCGGCGTTCGCGACGCTGTGCGTGGGCGAGTTGGGGCCGCTGGCGGTGCCGACGGCGCGGCTGCTGTACGCGCGCTACGACCGGGCGCTCGGCGACGTGCGCTGGCGGGCCCTGGCCGCGGCGGGCGCCCGCCCGCACCGGCTGATGTGGACGGCGCTCGGCGACCGGGCGGAGGACCTGCCCGGTCTGATCGGCTGGGGGACCTCGGCGGCCCTGACCCTGCGGGCGCTCCAGTGCCTGCCGGCCCTGCGGGGGGAAACGCTGAGCCCGTCGTGAGCGTGCCGCGGGGCCCGGACCGGTGGCGCCCCGAGCCCGCCGCGCCCGGGCCGTGGGTCCGCCCGGTGCCCCGGCGCTCGCGCGCCGCGTGCCCGCGCCCCCGGGGGCGGGCCGGCGGTCCGCCCGTGCACCCGCTCTGACCAGCGCAAGCTCACTTGACCACGATCACGGTGGAACCTAGGTTCGGATGGCTAGTTTCGTACCGGTACGTCGGGAGCGGGGGAACGGGACCCATGGAACGAGCGGCGGACACCGCCGGGAACGTTGCCGGGGGCTCGTCGGCGGCACTCGCCGTCCTGGAGCTATTGGCCGCGGGCGCGCCCGAGGCCGCCTTCGAGGCGCTCCTGCCCACGGCGGACCCGGCCCTGGCCAGGGCCGTCCTGCTGGCCCGTGAGATCCGCGCCCGCACGTCCCCGGCGCCGCTCCCGCCGCCCCGGGAACCCGACCCCGCGCCGGAGGGCGGCGACGCGCTGGTCGCCCTCGCCGACACCGCGCACGACCTGACCTCCTCCTACGACCTCGACAGCCTGCTGCGCGTCATCGCCCGACGGGCGCGGCGGCTGCTCGGGCTCGACGTGGTCTGCGTCACCTTCACCCGGCCCGACGGGACCTCGTACCCCCACCTGTCCGACGGCGGCACGGCCGGCTACGAGTCCGGGCTCGGCATCGGCGCCGCCGACGGGCTCGGGGCGCTCGTGCGGGAGCGCCGCGCCCCCGTCTGGAGCGCGGACTACCCGAACGACGCCACCCTCGCGCACGCCCCCGGCGTGGACGCCGCGGTGCGCGCCGAGGGCGTGCGGGCCGTCGTCGCCGTACCGATGCGCCACCGCGACGGCATCCTCGGCGTGCTCTACGGAGCGGACCGCCACGTGCGCTCCTTCGCCCCCGCCGAGGTCGCGACGTTGCTGTCGCTGGCCGACCTGGCGGCCGTAGCGGTCGAGAAGGCGCGGCTGCTGGAGCGGGCCCGCGACGAGGTCAGCGAGCTGGAGCGGTTCGGCTCCGTCACCGACACCACCTTGACCCGGGTCCGTTACCTGTGGGACTGCCACGCGCGGCTCGCGCGCCTGGTCCTGGACGGTGCGGGGCTGGCCACCCTGGCCCGGACCACCGCGGACGCGCTGGACGGCGTGCTCCAGGTCCGCGATCCCGGCGGCCGCCCGCTGACCCCGGGTCCCGGACCGATCGGCCTCGACGAGGCCGCGGTGACCCGCGGCGCCCTGCACGCGCACACGGCCCGCCGCCCGGTCCGGCTCGCGCACGCCGCCGACGCCGACCGCACCGCAGAGCCGACATACGAAGACGAGCACGCCGGGCACGCCGGGCACGCCGGGTACGCCGACCGCGCCGACTTCGCCGGTGCCCGCTTCGCCGCGGGCGCCGAGGGCGACACGGGCGAGGTGTGGGTCGCGCCCGTCACGGCCGGGGCCGAGGACCTCGGCGTGCTGGTGCTGCACGCGGCCGAGCCCCTGACCGAGGAGGACGTGCGGCTGCTGGAGCTGGCCGCGCTGTCGGTGGCCTCCCTCATGCTGATCCAGCGGGGCACGGCCGCGGCCGAGGGCCCCGTCCGCGACGAGCTGCTCCAGGAACTGCTGGACCGCCCGAGCCACTCCTCCGACCTGCACCTGCGCGAGCGCACCCGGCGCCTGGGCATCGACCTCGACGTGCCGCACGTGGTGGTCGTGGTCCGGCCGGAGGGCGGGGAGCTGGGCCGTGCGGTCGCCTGGGCGAGTTCGTACGCCTACCGGGTCGGCGGCCTCAAGGGCGTCCGCCGCGGCTGCATCGTGCTGCTGCTCCCCGGCGACGACGCCTCCGCCGCGGCCCGGCAGGTCTCGATGGAGGTCACCCCGCTGCTCGGCCATCCCGTCTCCACGGGCGCGGCCGGTCCGGCCAAGGGCGCCGCCGCGGTCGTCGGGGTGTACGAGGAGGCCGCGCGCTGCCTGGACGCGCTGACCGCGCTCGACGGGGCCGGCGGCACCGCCTCCCTGAGCGAACTCGGTTTCCTCGGGCTGCTGTTGTCGGCGGACCACGACGTGGACGCCTTCATCGCGCAGGCCCTCGGCCCGGTGCTGGAGTACGACGCGGCCCGCTTCACCGAGCTGACCCGCACCCTGGAGGCCTACTTCGAGTCGGGCGGCAGCCCCACGCACGCCGCCGAGGTGCTGCACGTGCACGCCAACACGGTCTCGCGCCGCCTGGAGCGGATCGCGGAACTCCTGGGCGAGGGCTGGCAGAAGCCGGCCCAGGCCCTGGAGATCCAGATGGCGCTGCGTCTGCGCCGCACGCGCGAGGTCCTCGTCCGCACCCGGCCGCCCACGTGACCCGGCCGCGAGGGCCCCTCAGCGCAGCCGCAGCGCCCCCGGCGCCCGATCCTCCATGATCCGCGTCAGCCAATCGAAGACCGTGGGCCCCTCCCCGCGCCGCGCGGCCGCCAACTCCTCGGCGACCCGTTCCCGGTTGGTGGGATGGCAGCGCGTCAACCGCAGCTCCAACTGGCGGGCGGTCTCGGCGTGCCCGAGCCGCTCCCGGGACAGCTCGTGGTCGTACCAGTCGAAGTGGAAGTCGCGGTCGTCGGGCGTCCCGTAGTCCCCGCGCAGGCAGTCGTTGAAGGCGTCGAGATTGCGCCCGAAGTACCCCTCGGGCCCGTTCACCGCCTCGCCGACCTCGCGCCAGAAGTCCTCCAGGCTCGCGATCCGCCGCCCGTCGAGCACGTAGAGCGCCGTGTCCAGGGCCGCCCGCACCGCCGCCGCGAAGTCGTCCGGATTGTCCAGCATGATGTTGTGCCCGCAGTCCTCGACCGCCACGACGGACACCCCGGCCGCCTCCAACTCCGCGGCCCCCTCCAGCAGACCGTCCTCGGCCGGGTAGAGGAAGGCGCGCGGGATCCGCAGCTCCAGCAGCAGCTCCCGCATGGTGGGCACGGTCCCCGCGACGAGGTGGACGGCGCTGCGGTACAGGGCGGTGCGCCCCGCCAGCCGCATCGTCGACCACCAGTGCGCGCCGACCCGGTCGCGGACCTCGGCCCACCCGCCCGCGAGGAACTCCTCCTCCGTGTAGCCGGCGAGCCCGCTGCTCCCGGCCGGCACCGGGGCGCCCGGCTCGGGCGGCCGGCCCGGGTCGAGGTTGGCGTCGACGAGCACGAGCCGGGAGACCAGTTCCGGATGGCGGTGGGCCAGTACGATCGCCACCGCCCCGCCCATGCTGTGGGCGATCACCTCGCCCCCGCCGACCCCGGCGTCGACCAGCGCGGCCGCCACGGCGTCGGCGTGCGCCTCCAGCGTGTACGAGAAGTCCTCGGGGCGGTCGCTGTGCCCGTGCCCCAGCATGTCCAGCAGCAGGGAGCGCCGCCCCGCGAGGCGGGGGTGCGTCGCGCTCGCCGCGAAGTAGGCGGGCGAGGTGGAACCCAGCCCGTGCAGGTACACCCTGGCCGGCTCCTCACCGGACAGCTCGACCCACCGGATCCGGTCGCCCTCCGCGGTGACCACAGCACTGTGCACAACGAACCCCCGTCATTCCCGTACGACATTCCCGTACGACCTGATTCCCGTACGACGTGTCGGGCCGCGGGCCGGGGGGCGGACCTGTGGGCCCGCCC
>NZ_JBHWLC010000085.1:0-32843 GCF_042730635.1 Streptomyces sp. NPDC059917 | reverse complement strand
GGTCCCGTCCGTGCGGAGGGGACCGGGGCCGTCGCCGTGGCGGGACCTACTGCGCCGGGTTCTGCGTGGCGAGCGCCACCGACAGCTCGGCCGCGATCCCCTGGAGGATCGGCACGATCGAGTCGGTCAGGGCCTCGGTGACCCGACCGGCGGGACCCGAGATGGAGATCGCGGCGGCCGTCGGCGAGTTGGGCACCGAGACGGCGAGGCAGCGGACCCCTATCTCCTGCTCGTTGTCGTCGACGGCGTAACCGACCTCGCGGACCTGCTCCAGCGCCGCGAGGAAGCCCTCGGGGGTGGTGATGGTCTTCTCGGTCGCGGCCGGCATGCCGGTGCGGGCCAGCAGGGCCCGTACCTCGTCGGCGGGGGTGTACGCGAGCAGCGCCTTGCCCACGCCGGTGGAGTGCGGCAGCACCCGGCGGCCGACCTCGGTGAACATGCGCATGGAGTGCTTCGAGGGCACCTGGGCGACGTAGACGATCTCGTCCCCGTCGAGCAGGGCCATGTTCGCCGTCTCGCCGGTCTCCTCGACCAGACGGGCCAGGTAGGGGCGGGCCCAGGTGCCCAGCAGGCGCGACGCGGACTCGCCCAGGCGGATCAGGCGGGGGCCGAGGGAGTACCGTCGGTTGGGCTGCTGCCGGACGTAGCCGCACGCCACGAGGGTGCGCATGAGGCGATGGATGGTGGGCAGCGGCAGACCGCTGGCGGCGGACAGCTCGCTCAGGCCGACCTCGCCCCCGGCGTCGGCCATGCGTTCGAGCAGATCAAAGGCGCGCTCAAGGGACTGGACGCCACCGCTGGCGGCAGGGCTCTTGGCGGAAGCGTCGGTGGTGCTGGCGCTGGACGTCGGCACGGCGCGGTCCTTTCGGTGCTGGCAGGCAAGGCAGCAGCCTACCCGGCGGTCCGCACCGGCCCTAGTGCCGGGGCCAGGCCGTCCCTGCCGGTCAGAGCCGGTTTGTCCGGGTGCCGGACAGCCTTGCGGGGACCTCCGCCGGAGCCCCGGTGGTGGTAGCTACATTCTGTAGAGCGAAATCTTAATTCCATCCTGTGGAAACATCCAATTGCGATGGAGGTGTGTCAGTGGTCCGTCCGGGGGCTCTTGACTGGCTCCGCATCGGCGTGAAGACTCCGTCAACAGAACGTTGAATTTCGCTCTGTGGAAGTAGATGGGGAGGTTCCGGTGTCCGCCGACGTCGTGGAACTGGTACTGCGCTCGACGCGCGTCATCACCCCCGAGGGGACGCGTGCCGCCTCGGTCGCCGTCGCCGCCGGGAAGATCACGGCCGTACTGCCGTACGAGGCCGAGGTACCGGCCGGCGCCCGGCTGGAGGACTTCGGCGACGACGTCCTGCTCCCCGGCCTGGTCGACACCCACGTCCATGTGAACGACCCGGGCCGCACGGAGTGGGAAGGCTTCTGGACGGCCACCCGCGCCGCCGCGGCCGGTGGCATCACCACCATCCTGGACATGCCGCTCAACTCCCTCCCGCCGACCACCTCGGTCGACAACCTGCGCGTCAAGCAGGAGGTCGCCCGGGCCAAGGCGCACGTGGACGTCGGCTTCTGGGGCGGCGCGCTGCCCGACAACGTCAAGGACCTGCGCCCGCTGCACGACGCCGGGGTCTACGGCTTCAAGTGCTTCCTGTCGCCCTCCGGCGTGGACGAGTTCCCCGAGCTCGACCAGGAGCAGCTGGCCACCTCCCTCGCCGAGATCAGCGGCTTCGGCGGCCTGATGATCGTGCACGCCGAGGACCCGCACCACCTGGAGTCCGCGCCGCAGGTGCCGGGCCCCAAGTACGCCGACTTCCTCGCCTCCCGCCCGCGGGACTCCGAGAACACCGCGATCCAGAACCTGATCGCCCAGGCCAAGCGCCTCGACGCCCGGGTCCACGTGCTGCACCTGTCCTCCTCGGACGCGCTGCCGCTGATCGCCGCCGCCAAGGCCGAGGGCGTGCGGATCACGGTCGAGTCCTGCCCGCACTACCTCACCCTGACGGCCGAGGAAGTGCCGGACGGCGCGAGCGAGTTCAAGTGCTGCCCGCCCATCCGCGAGGCCGCGAACCAGGACCTCCTGTGGGAGGCGCTCGCCGACGGCACCATCGACTGCATCGTCTCCGACCACTCGCCCTCCACGGCGGACCTCAAGACGAACGACTTCGCCACCGCCTGGGGCGGCATCTCCTCCCTCCAGCTGGGCCTCCCGGCGATCTGGACCGCGGCGCGCGAGCGCGGGCACTCCCTGGAGGACGTCGTCCGCTGGATGTCCGCCGCTCCGGCGAAGCTGGCGGGCCTGGCGGACAAGGGCGCGATCGAGGTCGGCCGCGACGCCGACTTCGCCGTCCTGGCCCCCGAAGAGACCTTCACCGTGGATCCGGCCCACCTGCACCACCGCAACCGGGTCACGGCGTACGCGGGCAAGACCCTGCACGGCGTCGTGAAGTCCACCTGGCTGCGCGGTACGCAGATCGCCGACCACGGCACCCCGAACGAGCCCACCGGCCGACTCCTCGAAAGGCAGAACTGACTGTGACGGCGATTCCCTCCTTCACCGGCAACGCGAACCCGTACGGCGGCGGCGACCCGTACGCGGACTACCGCACCGCGGACTTCCCGTTCACCCAGTACGCGAACCTCGCCGCCCGCACCCTGGGCGCCGGCGTCACCTTCGCCAACGACGAGTTCTTCGCCGAGCGGGAGAACCTGCTCATCGAAGAGGCCGCCCACTTCGACCCGGAGCACTTCGGCCACAAGGGCAAGGTCATGGACGGCTGGGAGACCCGCCGTCGCCGCGGCATCTCCGCCGAGCAGCCCTGGCCGACCCCCGAGGACCACGACTTCGCGCTGATCCGCCTCGGCGCCCCCGGCGTGATCCGCGGCATCGTCGTCGACACCGCGCACTTCCGCGGCAACATGCCGCAGGCGGTCTCCGTCGAGGGCACCTCGGTGGCGGGCGCCCCGACCCCCGAGGAGCTCCTCGGCGACGACGTGAAGTGGACGACCCTCGTCCCGCGCACCGCCGTCGGCGGCCACGCGGCCAACGGCTTCGAGGTCACCGCCGAGCAGCGCTTCACGCACCTGCGCCTCAACCAGCACCCCGACGGCGGCGTGGCCCGCCTGCGCGTCTACGGCGAGGTCGTCCCGGACCCGCAGTGGCTCGCCGCGCTCGGCTCCTTCGACGTCGTCGCGCTGGAGAACGGCGGTTCGGTGCAGGACGCGTCCAACCGCTTCTACTCCCCGCCGACCAACACCATCGCCCCGGGCCGCTCCCGCAAGATGGACGACGGCTGGGAGACCGCCCGTCGCCGTGACAACGGCAACGACTGGATCCGCTACCAGCTCGTCGCCGAGTCCGAGATCCGCGCGGTCGAGATCGACACGGCCTACCTCAAGGGCAACTCGGCCGGTTGGGCCTCGCTCTCGATCAAGTCCGGCGAGGAGGGCGAGTGGCAGGAGTTCCTGCCGCGCACCCGCCTGCAGCCCGACACCAACCACCGGTTCGTGCTGGACGCCCCGGCGGTCGGCAGCCACGTGCGCATCGACATCTTCCCGGACGGCGGCTTCTCCCGGCTGCGCCTGTTCGGCTCGCTGACGGAGCAGGGCGCGACCGCCCTGACCGCCCGTCACCAGGAGCTGGGCGGCTGATCCCGCGCTGAACGGCCCTGTGGGGCGCACCGGTCGGTCCGGCCGACCGGTGCGCCCCACAGGCGTGTGCGCGGGCATCGCGCCCGGGCCTACGCCGCGTGGCCGCCGTCCACCGAGAACTCGGCGCCCGTGACGTAGGCCGCGTCCGGTCCGGCGAGGAAGGACACCGTCGCCGCCACCTCGTCCGGGGTGCCGAAGCGCCCGAGGGCCGTCATCGCGCTCTGCCCGGCGGCGTACGGTCCGTCGGCCGGGTTCATGTCGGTGTCCACCGGACCCGGGTGCACCAGGTTCGCCGTGATGCCGCGCTCGCCCAGCTCCCGGGCCAGCGCCTTGGTCAGCCCCGTGAGCGCCGCCTTGCTCGTCGCGTAGAGGGAGCCGCCCGGCCCCGGCACGCGCTGGGTCATGCAGCTGCCGATGGTGATGATCCGGCCGCCCCGGTCCAGCCGGGCCGCGGCCGCCTGGGCCGAGAGGAACGCCCCGCGGACGTTGACCGCGAGCACCCGGTCCACATCGGCGACCGTGAGGGTCTCCAGCGGTCCGAGCACGCCCACGCCCGCGTTGTTGACCAGGACGTCCAGCCGCCCCAGCTCCCGGACGGTGCGCTCCACCGCGTCGGCGGCGGCGGCCGGGTCGCCCGAGTCCGACCGTACGGCCAGGGCGCGGCGTCCGTACGCCTCGATCTTGTGGACGACCTCCGCCGCCGCCTCCGCGTCGCTGACGTAGGTGATCGCCACGTCCGCGCCGTCGGCGGCCAGGCGCAGCGCGGTCGCCGCGCCGATGCCCCGGCTGCCGCCCGTGACCAGGGCGACCCGGCCCGTCGCGCCGTTGCCGGTGTCGCCGGTGTTGCCGTTCGTGTGCACGGTCGTGTCCATCGTGTTCCTCCGCGTGAAAGTCCTAAGTGGTTGCGGGTTCAATGAAACCGGCGGGGCCGTACCCGCGCTGGCAGGAATCGGACGTCGCGTTCACGCGCGCCGCGCCGACGAGTCCGGTGGCGGCCGGGAGTCTGAGGTGGCGTACCAGCCCCCCCCGCAAGGAGACGAACCGCCATGAGCAAGCTGACCCTCATCACCTTCCTCACCCTCGACGGCGTGATGCAGGCCCCCGGCGGCCCCGAGGAGGACCCGAGCGGCGGCTTCTCCTACGGCGGCTGGCAGGTGCCCTTCGAGGACGAGGGCGTGGGCGCGTTCATCACCGAGGCCTTCGACCGCGCCGGGGCCTTCCTGCTCGGCCGCCGCACGTACGAGATCTTCGCCGGGTACTGGCCCCGGCAGACCGACCCCGCCAACGCCATCGCGGCCAAGCTGAACTCCGCGCCCAAGTACGTGGTCTCCCGCACCCTCGAGGACCCGGCCTGGGGGGGCGCCACCGTCCTCGGTCCGGACCTGGCGGCGGAGATCGCCCGGATCAAGGCGGCTACCGACGGCGAGGTGCACATCTGGGGCAGCGCGGAACTGGTCGGGGAACTGCTCGCCCGTGACCTCGTCGACGAGCTCAACCTGCTGGTCTACCCCGTCTTCCTGGGCGCCGGGCGGCGCCTCTTCCCGGTCGGGGGAGCGCCCACCACCTGCGAACTCACCGCCTCCCGGATCACCGACGGAGGGGTCGCCGTGCTCACCTACCGCCCCGCGGGCCCAGCCGCCTTCGGCTCCTTCTGAGGCGCCGGCCGGGCCGCCCGCCCACCAGGCGAAACAGGGTGTACCCCGCAGGTAGTGCTCCGGTACGGTGACCGCATCCGTGCGAGCCACCGAAGTCTCCACCTCACGCCGACCGTTGGAGACCCGTGTCCTCGCTCGCCGCCGTACCGGCGCCCGCCCTCGCACCCCGCCGCGCCTGGCTCGCCGACCTGCCGGTCCTGCTCGTCGCCGTGTTCTGGGGCGGCAGCTACCTCGCCGCCAAGGGCGTCACCACCGGCCACACCGTGATCGCGGTCCTGGTGCTGCGCTTCCTCCTCGTGCTGCCCGTCCTCGTGGTCGTCGGCGCCCGGCGGCTGCGCGCCCTGGGGTCCGCCCAGGTCCGCGGGGCGGCCCTGTTGGGCCTGGTCGTCGGCGGGATCTTCCTGCTGGAGACCTACGGGGTGGTGCACACCTCCGCCACCAACGCCGGGCTGATCATCAGCCTGACCATGATCTTCACCCCGCTCGCCGAGGCCGCCGTGCGCCGGGTGCGGCCCCCGGCCGCCTTCCTGGGCGCCGCGGCCGTCTCCGTCACCGGGGTCGTCCTGCTCACCCAGGGCGCGGGCTTCACCGCTCCCTCCACCGGTGACCTGCTCATCCTCGGCGCCGCCTGCGCCCGGACCCTGCACGTCCTGCTGATGGCCCGGATGAAGGCCCTCCAGGGCGCCGACTCGCTCTCGCTGACCACCGTTCAGCTCGGCTCCGCCGTCCTGGTCTTCGCCCTGCTCGCGACCCTGCCCGGCACCGGCGCCACGCCGTGGGCCGCGGCGGCGGACCTCGGCCCCGGCCAGTGGGCGGGACTCGCCTTCCTCGCCGTCCTGTGCACGCTGTTCGCGTTCTTCGTGCAGATATGGGCCGTGCGCCGCACCTCCCCGTCCCGGGTCAGCCTGCTGCTCGGCACCGAACCGCTGTGGGCGGCCGCCGCGGGCATCGCCATCGGCGGCGAACACCTG
The DNA here is from genome assembly GCF_042730635.1 of Streptomyces sp. NPDC059917. Lineage (NCBI taxonomy): Bacteria > Bacillati > Actinomycetota > Actinomycetes > Kitasatosporales > Streptomycetaceae > Streptomyces > Streptomyces sp. NPDC059917. Next base: position 26,575 of record NZ_JBHWLC010000085.1, on the reverse strand, counting down.
GGCGCGGCAGGTCTCGTGGGCGCCGCCCTGGTCCTGGTGGGCACCGCGTGGGGCCGCCGCGCCGCCACTCCGGCGGACGTCTGAGCCGACGCGGCGCACCCGTCGGCGAGTGGCCGAAAACGCCGCATCCACGGGTGAACAGCGGTCGTACGGTGGACCGATGCCAGTAGTGGACATCAGCGGGAGCGATGCGGACTTCGCCGCCGACCCCTATTCCTTCTACGCCAGACTCCGCGCGGCGGGACCGGTCCACCGGGCCACCGTCTACGCCGACGAGTTCGAACCCAGCTGGCTGATCGTCGGCCACGACGAGGCCCGCCAAGCCCTCAACCACCCCGCCCTGTCGAAGGACTGGCGCACGTCCGGCCAGTTCTCCGACGCCCTCGTCACCGCGGCCAACGCGAACATGCTGGAATCCGACCCCCCGCACCACACCCGACTGCGCCGACTGGTCGCCCGGGCGTTCACCGGCCGCCGCATCGAGGCGCTGCGCCCCCGCGTCCAGCAGGTCACCGACGAACTCCTCGACGCGATGGCCGCCCGGCCCGAGCGCACCGCCGACCTCATCGCGGCCCTGGCCTTCCCGCTTCCGATGACCGTGATCTGCGAGCTGCTCGGTGTCCCCGACATGGACCGCGAGCGGTTCCGCTTCTGGTCCAACGAGATCGTCGCGCCCACCGCCGCGAGCGGGGACGGCAGCGCGCACCGGGCGCTCAGCGCCTTCCTCGCCGAACTGGTCGAGGCCAAGGCCAAGGCCCCGGGCGAGGACCTGCTCAGCGAGCTGATCCGGACCCGGGACGAGGACGGCGACTCGCTCTCGCCCGACGAGCTGATCGGCATGGCCTTCCTGCTGCTGGTCGCGGGCCACGAGACCACCGTCAACCTCATCTCCAACGGCGTACGGGCGCTGCTCGCCCACCCCGACCAGCTGGCCGCCCTGCGCGCCGACTACGACGGGCTCATCGACGGCGCCGTGGAGGAGATGCTCCGCTACGACGGCCCCGTGCAGAACTCCACCTACCGCTACGCCCGCGAGGACGTGGAGATCGGCGGCACGCTCATCGCGGCCGGGTCGACCGTGGTGGTCTCGCTGGCCTCCGCCGACCGCGATCCGGGCCGCTTCGCCGACGCGGACACCTTCGACGTCCGCCGCGCCCCGCACGGCCACCTCGCCTTCGGGCACGGCCTGCACTTCTGCATCGGCGCCCCGCTCGCCCGGATGGAGGGCAAGATCGCCGTCCGGTCGCTGCTGGAACGATTCCCCGACCTGGCCGACGACCCGGCCGGCGGCCCGCCGGTGTGGCTCGGCGGCAGTCTGATGAGGGGGGTCACCCGGCTCCCGGTGAGCTGGTAGCCGCGGGTGAGCGCCCGCTCAGAGGTCCGGCAGCTCGGCGAGGGCGACCCGGCGGCGCTCCCGCCGGGACAGCTCGCAGGCCTCGGCGATCCGCAGCGCGGCCAGCGCCTCCCGGCCGTCGCACGGATTGGGCCCCTCGCCGCGGACCAGGCTCACGAAGGCGGCCAGCTCGGCCTCGTAGGCGGGCCCGAACCGCTCCAGGAACCCCGCCCACGGCTTGGTCGCCGGGGGCGGGCCCTGGGGTTCGGTCGAGGCGATCGGCGTCCGGTCGTCCAGCCCCGCCGAGACCTGGTCCAGCTCACCGGCGAGCTCCATCCGCACGTCGTACCCGGCGCCGTTGCAGCGGCCGCCGGTGCAGGTCACCAGGGTCCCGTCGGTCAGGGTCAGCACCGCCGCCGCCGTGTCCACGTCGCCCGTCGCGCGGAACTGTGGGGGCCCCGCGTCCGAGCCCGTCGCGTAGACCTCGGTCACCTCCTGACCGGTCACCCAGCGCACCGCGTCGAAGTCGTGCACGAGGCAGTCCCGGTACAGACCGCCGGATCCGGCCAGATAGGCGGCGGACGGCGGCTCCGGATCCGCGGTCATCGTGCGGACGGTGTGCAACCGGCCCAGCGCGCCGGAGCGCACCAGCTCGCGCGCCGTCACGTACCCCGCGTCGAAGCGCCGCATGAAGCCCACCTGGAGCACCCCGCCCACGGCCGCCACCTCGCGCAGCACCGCCAGGCTGCGCCCCAGATCGGCCGCCACGGGCTTCTCGCAGAAGACCGGCAGACCGGAGCGCGCCGCCCGCACCACCAGCTCGGCGTGGCCCGGCGTCGCGCACGCCACCACCACCGCGTCCACGCCCCAGCTGAAGATCTGGTCGACACTGGGCGCGGCGGTCGCCCCCAGCCGGGCGGCGAGCAGCGCCGCCCGCCCCGGGTCGGCGTCGGCGAGCACCAACGATCCCGCCTGCGGCTGGTGGGCCAGCGACGCGGCATGGAAGGAACCGATCCGGCCCGTACCGATGAGCCCGATGCGCATGCACTCAACGTGACCCCGTCCGGGTCACCTGTCAATCCGCCCGGCCTGCCCCGATGACGACCCCATGGTCCACTGTGGCGGATACTGGGCGGCTGGAACCGGAATGACCGCATTGACGACCGCCCCGCACGACCGGCGCGGCGACCGCACGATTCCAGGACGTTCAGGACGAGGGAAGGGCACGACAGACGTGGCTAGGGTTCGGACAGGGGTACGCGTCGTGGGCGCCGTGCTCGCGGCGGTACTGGGGGCCTCCCTCGCGGGGTGCAGCAGTACGGGCGGCAAGCGCGCCGAGGAGCGGGCGAAGGCCGCCGAACAGGGCCGTCCGGCCGTCTCCACCCCGCGCTGGACCTTCGCGATGATCACCCACGCGGGCGATGGCGACACCTTCTGGGACATCGTGCAGAAGGGCGCCAAGGAAGCCGCGGCGAAGGACAACATCAACTTCGTCTACGCGCACGACGACCAGGCGCAGCAGCAGGCCCAGTTCGTGCAGAACGCCATCGACCAGAAGGTCCAGGGCATCATCGTCAGCCTGGCCAAGCCCGAAGCCCTCAAGGACGTCCTCGGCAAGGCCACCAAGGCCGGCATCCCGGTGATCACGGTGAATTCCGGCTCCGCCCAGTCCAAGGAGTACGGCGCCCTCACCCACATCGGCCAGGACGAGGAGATCGCGGGCGAGGCCGTCGGCGGCGAGCTGACCAAGCGCGGCAAGAAGAAGGCCGTCTGCGTCCTGCACGAGCAGGGCAACGTCGGCCACGAGCAGCGCTGCGCCGGTGCGAAGAAGACCTTCGGCGGCGACCTGGAGAACCTGTACGTCGAAGGCACCAACATGCCCTCCGTGCAGGCGGCCATCCAGGCGAAGCTCCAGGCCGACCCCGCGATCGACGCGGTGGTCACCCTCGGCGCGCCCTTCGCACCCACCGCGATCAAGGCCAAGGACGCCGCGGGCAGCAAGGCGGAGGTCGACACCTTCGACCTCAACGAGGCCGTCGCCCGCGACCTGAAGTCCGGGGCCCTCGGCTTCGCCGTCGACCAGCAGCCCTACCTCCAGGGCTACGAGGCCGTCGACCTGCTCTGGCTCTACCGCTACAACGCCGACACCCTCGGCGGCGGCCGTCCGGTGCTCACCGGCCCGCAGATCGTGACCGGCGCCGAAGCGGCCAAGCTGGAGGAGTTCATCAAGCGGGGCAGCCGATGAGCGCGGCCACCGCCGCCGACGAGCGGCTCGCCCCCACGTCCGTCGTGCGCAAGCTGCTCGGCCGACCCGAGCTGGGCGCGGTCGTCGGCGCGGCCGCCGTCTTCGTCTTCTTCTCCTTCGCGGCCGACAGCTTCCTGCGGGCCTCCAGCCTCAGCACGATCCTGTACTCGGCCTCCACCATCGGGATCATGGCGGTCCCCGTCGCCCTGCTCATGATCGGCGGCGAGTTCGACCTGTCGGCCGGCGTCATGGTCACCACCTCGGCCCTGTTCAGCTCGATGTTCAGCTACCAGATGACCGCGAACGTCTGGGTCGGCGTCCTGGTGTCGCTGCTGGTGACCTTGGCCATCGGGTTCTTCAACGGGTTCATGCTGACCCGGACGAAACTGCCGAGCTTCATCATCACCCTCGGCACCTTCCTCATGCTGACCGGCCTGAACCTCGGCTTCACCAAGCTGATCAGCGGCTCGGTCTCCACCAAGACGATCGCCGACATGGAGGGCTTCTCCTCCGCCCGCTCGCTCTTCGCCTCGCAGCTCACCATCGGCTCGGTCACCCTGCGGGTCACCATCCTGTGGTGGCTGCTGCTGGTCGCGGTGGCCACCTGGATCCTGCTGCGCACCCGCGCCGGAAACTGGATCTTCGCGGTCGGCGGCGGCGCGGACGCGGCCCGCGCGGTCGGCGTACCCGTGGTCAAGACCCGGATCGGGCTCTACATGGGCGTCGCGCTGTGCGCCTGGATCTCGGGCCAGCACATCCTGTTCTCGTTCGACGTGGTCCAGTCGGGCGAGGGCGTCGGCAACGAGTTCCTGTACATCATCGCGGCCGTCATCGGCGGCTGCCTGATGACCGGCGGCTACGGCTCCGCCATCGGTTCGGCCGTCGGCGCCTTCATCTTCGGCATGACCAGCAACGGCATCGTGTACGCGCAGTGGAACCCGGACTGGTTCAAGTTCTTCCTCGGCGCGATGCTCCTGCTGGCCACGCTGCTCAATGCCTGGGTGCGCAAGAGGGCGGAGGCCAGCAAGTGACCGCACTGGTGGAGCTGACCGGCGTCAGCAAGTACTACGGCAACATCCGCGCGCTCGAAGGCGTCTCGCTGGAGGTCTCGGCGGGCGAGATCACCTGCGTCCTCGGTGACAACGGCGCGGGCAAGTCCACCCTCATCAAGATCATCGCGGGCCTGCACCGGCACGACGCGGGCAGCTTCGAGATCGAGGGCGAGGAGACGGTTCTGGCCAATCCCCGCGCGGCCCTCGACCACGGCATCGCCACGGTCTACCAGGACCTCGCCGTGGTCCCCCTGATGCCCGTCTGGCGCAACTTCTTCCTGGGCTCCGAGCCCACCAAGGGCCGCGGCCCCTTCCGCCGCCTCGACGTGGACCTGATGCGCGAGACCACCCGCGCCGAGCTGCTGCGCATGGGCATCGACCTGCGCGACGTCGACCAGCCGATCGGCACCCTGTCCGGCGGCGAGCGCCAGTGCGTGGCCATCGCCAGGGCGGTCCACTTCGGCGCGAAGGTGCTCGTCCTGGACGAGCCCACGGCGGCCCTCGGCGTCAAGCAGTCCGGCGTCGTGCTCAAGTACGTGGCCGCCGCCCGGGACGCGGGCCTCGGCGTGGTCCTGATCACGCACAACCCGCACCACGCGTACCTGGTGGGAGACCGTTTCGTGCTCCTCAAGCGGGGCGCGATGGCGGGCAGCCACACCCGCGATTCGATCACCCTCGACGAGCTCACCCGGCAGATGGCGGGTGGCTCGGAACTGGACGAGCTGAGCCATGAGCTGGAGCGGGTGGCAGAATCGGGGGCAACACCGCCCCACACTGACCCTGCCGGCACCACCGCACCATAGGGACGACACGACTCGATGAGCACGTACCGGGACTTCACGCTCGCCCACCGGGGCTCGGCGCGAGGCACCGTCCTGCGGACCGTCGGAACCCGTGAGCGCCGGTCGCACCTGACCGCCCCGCGAGTCCCCACCGTCGGCATCGACATCGGCGGCACCAAGGTGATGGCGGGCGTCGTCGACGCCGACGGCGTCATCCTGGAGAAGATCCGCACCGAGACCCCCGACAAGTCCAAGAGCCCCAAGGTCGTCGAGGACACCATCGTCGAGCTGGTCCTGGACCTCTCCGACCGCCACGACGTCCACGCCGTGGGCATCGGCGCGGCCGGCTGGGTCGACGCGGACCGCTCGCGGGTGCTCTTCGCCCCGCACCTGGCCTGGCGCGACGAGCCGCTGCGCGACGCGCTCCAGTCCCGGCTCGCCGTGCCGGTCATGGTGGACAACGATGCCAACACCGCCGCCTGGGCGGAGTGGCGCTTCGGCGCCGGGCGCGGCGAGGACCACCTCGTCATGATCACGCTCGGGACCGGCATCGGCGGCGCGATCCTGGAGGACGGCAGGGTCAAGCGCGGCAAGTTCGGCGTGGCCGGTGAGTTCGGCCACATGCAGGTGGTCCCCGGCGGCCACCGCTGCCCGTGCGGCAACCGCGGCTGCTGGGAGCAGTACAGCTCCGGCAACGCCCTGGTCCGCGAGGCCCGCGAGCTGGCCGCGGCGGACTCCCCGGTCGCCCACGGCCTGATCGCCCGGGTCGGCGGGAACGTCACGGAGATCACCGGGCCGCTCATCACCGAGCTGGCCCGCGAGGGCGACGCCATGTGCGTCGAGCTGCTCCAGGACATCGGCCAGTGGCTCGGCGTCGGCATCGCCAACCTGGCCGCCGCCCTCGACCCCTCGTGCTTCGTCATCGGCGGCGGGGTCAGCGCGGCCGACGACCTGCTGATCGGCCCGGCCCGGGACGCCTTCCGGCGCCACCTGACGGGCCGCGGCTACCGTCCCGAGGCCCGCATCGCGAAGGCCCAGCTCGGCCCCGAGGCGGGTATGGTCGGTGCGGCCGACCTCTCCCGGCTCGTCGCCCGACGCTTCCGCCGTGCAAACCGCCGCCGGGTCGAACGCTACGAACGCTATGCCCAGGCGGGCCGACGGGCCGCCGCCGGGTCCGAAGAACAAGGACCAGAAAAGTCGTGACGCCCCCGCCCCCGACCCTGCCGCGCCAGGCCCCGGCCCCCGACGAGGGGGGCGTCCCCACGCCCGCCGAGTCCCGGCGCCGCGTCGTGCGGCGCCGCTGGATCACCGCGATCATCATCGTGCTGCTGATCGGCGTACCCGCCGGCTACCTCGCGATCGCCGCCCAGCAGAGCCGCCAGAGCGGCAAGGAGAAGGCGGCCAAGGTCGGCGCCACCAAGGTGCGCGCGGGCTGGCCCTCCAAGGTGCAGCGCAGCATCTACGAGGTGCCGATCCCGGACAAGGCGTGGCGGGTCGGCTTCCTGGAGACCAACAACTGGCGCACCAGCAGGCTCTACGTGCAGTTCGCGATCACCCCGGACGAGCTCGACAAGTTCCTGACCTCGATGGGCACCAGCCGCGAGGGCCTGACCCGGGGCGTCTCGATCGGCGAGCGCGACACCGAGGCCGCGGGCTGGAACTGGAACCCGAAGAACGCCTGGTACGGCGCCACGCACGAGCAGAACGACCCGCGCCCGAGCCAGGACATCACCGTCGACCTGACCGTCCCGACCAAGCCCAAGGTCTACATCGTCTCCACGGCCACCCCGTAGCCGGTCCCTGGCCCCCGCCGCGACCCCCGGCTAGCCTTGGATCATGAAGCTCACCAAGCGGCTGCACTCCTGCGTCCAGGTCGAGAAGGACGGGCGCACCCTCGTCATCGATCCGGGCGTCTTCAGCGAACCGGACGCCGGGCTCGGCGCGGACGTGCTCCTGGTCACCCACGAGCACCCCGACCACTTCGACGAGGGCCGGCTGCGGGCCGCCCTCGACGCGAACCCCGGGGCCCGGCTGTGGACCCTCGCCAGCGTCGCCGGGCGGCTGGCCCCCGCCTACCCGGGCCGCGTCCACACGGTCGGCCACGGCGACGCCTTCACGGCCGCCGGTTTCGACGTACAGGTGCACGGCGAGCTGCACGCCGAGGTCCACCCGGACATGCCCCGGGTCACCAACGTCGGCTACCTCGTCGAGGGCGCGCTCTTCCACCCCGGCGACGCGCTGACCGTACCCGGCGTCCCCGTCGACACCCTGCTGCTGCCGGTGCACGCGCCCTGGAACAAGATCGCCGAGGTCATCGACTACGTCCGCGAGGTCAAACCGCGCACGGCCATCGACATCCACGACGCCTACCTCGCCGACATCGCCCGGCCGATCTACGACACCGCCCTCGGCGCCCTCGGCGGCGCCCCGCACAGCCGGCTCACCGCGGGGGACAGCGCCGACCTCTGAGCGCCTGCCCCGGGCGGCCGACCGGTGGGTGTCGGTGCCTGGCGGTAAGTTACGGACATGCGTATCGCCACGTTCAACGTCAACTCGATCACCGCCCGGCTGCCCCGGCTGCTGGCCTGGCTGGAGTCCAGCGGCACCGACGTGCTGTGCATCCAGGAGACCAAGTGCTCCGCCGAGCAGTTCCCGCACGCCGAGCTGCGCGAGCTGGGCTACGAGTCGGCCGTCAACGCCACCGGGCGCTGGAACGGCGTCGCCCTGCTCTCCCGGGTCGGCCTGGAGGACGTCGTCACCGGGCTGCCCGGCGGCCCGGACTACGAGGGCGTGGCGGAGCCGCGCGCCATCTCCGCGACCTGCGGGGGAGTGCGCGTCTGGTCGGTCTACGTGCCCAACGGCCGCGAGGTGGAGCACGACCACTACGGCTACAAGCTGGACTGGTTCCGCGCGCTGGGCACGGCCGTCGCCGAAGACGCGGCGGGATCCCGCCCGTTCGCGGTGCTCGGCGACTTCAACGTGGCGCCGACCGACGAGGACGTCTGGGACCCGGCCGTCTTCGAGGGGATGACCCACGTCACCCCCGCCGAGCGGGCGGCGCTGGAGACGCTGCGCGCGACCGGGCTCGCCGACGTGATGCCGCGCCCGCTCAAGTACGACCGCCCCTACACCTTCTGGGACTACCGGATGCTCGCCTTCCCGAAGAACAAGGGCATGCGCATCGACCTCGTGTACGGGAACGCCCCCTTCGTCGCCGCCGTCAAGGACGCCTACGTCGACCGCGAGGAGCGCAAGGGCAAGGGCGCCTCCGACCACGCACCGGTCGTCGTGGACCTCGACGTCTAGGGCGTCTCCGAACGAGACGGCCGCGGGCGCGGTTTAGCCCACCGGGCCCGGATCGGGCCGATCCAGGCGCGTCCTGTGGCCCCCGGCGGGTGCGGGTGCCAGGCTGGGCGGTATGAACATCCCGTTCCTGGACCACTGGCTGAACCGGCACGAGACCGAGCACGGAGCGGCCCTGGCCGCCGCCCTCGCGGAGGATCCCGAGGGCGTGGGCGAGATGTTCGCGGAGTGCGAGATGCTGCGCGTCCAGGTCCGGGCCGCCGGCCTCGAACTCGACGGCACCCCCGACTCGTTGGAGGCGCTGGACCAGCTGATGCCGCGCTGGCGGCGGGACCCCGAGGCCGCGCCCTGGCTCGGCAACGACGCGGGCTTCTACCTCGGCACGGTGATCATCAAGACCCTGCCCGGCTGCGGTTGGCAGGTGTGGCCCAACGGCCAGCCGGTGATCCGGCTGGCCTCGGGGCGCGAGCTGAACGTGGTGGAGTCCGGGGTGTCCTGGGCGATGACCGGATCGCCCGAGCTGTCCCAGATCTACGCCGAGGCCTCCGAAGGCTGATCGGGAGCGACCGCGGGCGACCGTCGGCGCCCGGATCGGCCGGTGACGTTTATGTCGCTTTTAGGCGTGTCGAGCGTGTCGCGGTGAAGTCGCCTTCACCGCTGGATAGTTTGCGCTGACCTCGACACACCGACACATGGGCAGGGCAGCGTATGGCCGTCGATCCGTTGATCGAGCTGCGGGACGTCAACAAGCACTTCGGGCAACTGCACGTCCTCCAGGACATCAACCTCACCGTCGGCCGCGGGGAGGTGGTGGTGGTCATCGGCCCCTCCGGCTCCGGGAAGTCGACCCTGTGCCGCGCGATCAACCGGCTGGAGACCATCGAGTCGGGCACCATCACCCTCGACGGCAAGCCGCTGCCGGCCGAGGGCAAGGACCTGGCGGCGCTGCGCGCCGACGTGGGCATGGTCTTCCAGTCCTTCAACCTCTTCGCGCACAAGACGGTGCTCGCCAACGTCTCGCTCGCGCAGACGAAGGTCAGGAAGCGCGGCCGCGAGGAGGCCGACAAGCGCTCCCGGGAGCTGCTGGAGCGGGTCGGCCTGGCCAACCAGGCGGACAAGTACCCCGCCCAGCTCTCCGGCGGCCAGCAGCAGCGCGTGGCCATCGCCCGCGCCCTGGCCATGAACCCGAAGGCGCTGCTCTTCGACGAGCCGACCTCCGCGCTCGACCCGGAGATGATCAACGAGGTGCTGGAGGTCATGCAGCAACTCGCCAGCGAGGGGATGACCATGGTCGTGGTCACCCACGAGATGGGCTTCGCCCGCTCCGCCGCGAACCGGGTCGTCTTCATGGCCGACGGGAAGATCATCGAGGACCGCACCCCGGAGGAGTTCTTCACCGCCCCCGAGAGCGAGCGGGCCAAGGACTTCCTCTCCAAGATCCTCAAGCACTGAGGGGCGGGCCCGATGAACGCGACACGCACCTCCAGGCTGCCCGCGTACGCCCGCGCGCTCGCCCTCGCCCTGGCCCTGCTGGGCGCCGCGGCCGGCTGCGGCAAGTCCGGCAGCCCCCCGGTCAAGGGCCCCCAGCCCGAGGACCTGCCCGTCTACCGCGTGGACACCGGCTTCAGCCTCCCCGACTCGCGGACCTGGGAGAAGGCCAAGCGGCGCGGCCACCTGGTGGTCGGCGCCAAGGAGGACCAGCCGTACATGGGGGAGAAGGACCCCGCGAGCGGCCGCTACTCCGGATTCGACATCGAGATCGCCAAGATGATGTCCGCCTCCCTGGGCTTCGACCCCAAGACGATCGAGTTCAAGACGATCGCCTCGGCCAACCGCGAGACGGCCCTGCAGAACGGCCAGATCGACTACTACGTCGGCACCTACACGATCAACGACAACCGCAAGAAGCAGGTCGGCTTCGCCGGGCCCTACTACATGGCCGGCCAGTCCCTGCTGGTCCGGCGCGGCGAGAAGGACATCCACGGCCCGGCGGACCTCGCGGGCAAGAAGGTCTGCTCGGCGGCGGGCTCCACCCCCTACCAGCGGCTCCAGAAGGACTTTCCCAAGGCGGTCCTCGTCGCCTACGACACCTACTCCGTCTGCGTGGACAACCTGCTGACCTACCAGGTCGACGCCGTCTCCACCGACGACTCGATCCTGCTGGGCTACGCGGCCAAGGTGCCGGACGAGCTCAAGGTCGTCGGCAAGCCCTTCTCGAAGGAGCCCTACGGCATCGGCGTACCGCGCTCCGACAACGCGCTGCGCTTCGCCCTCGACGACGCCCTCGCCGCGCAGGAGAAGAACGGCGACTGGGCCAAGGCCTACGACGCCACCCTCGGCCTGTCCGGAGTGCCCGCCCCCACGCCGCCCGCCATCGACCGCTACCCCGCGAGCTGAGAGGAGTCCGCGAAGACATGGACGTACTGACCGACAACTTCTCGCTCTACGGCAAGGGATTCCTCGGCACGGTCGAGCTGACCTGCTACGCCTCCCTGCTCGCCCTGGTCCTCGGCTTCGTCATGGCCTCCTTCCGGGTCGCGCCGATCGGCTCCTTCCGGGTGCTCGGCACGGTCTGGGTGACCGTGCTGCGCAACACCCCCCTCACCCTGCTCTTCTTCGCCGTCCTGCTGGGCCTGCCGCGCTTCGGGCTGGTCCTGCCCTTCCAGCTCTTCGCGGTCCTGGCGCTGGGCTGCTACACCTCCGCGTTCATCTGCGAGGCGCTGCGCTCGGGCATCAACACCGTGCCCAAGGGCCAGGGCGAGGCCGCCCGGAGCCTGGGCATGTCCTTCGGTCAGACGCTCGGCTCGGTGGTGCTCCCGCAGGCCTTCCGCTCGGTCATCCCGCCCGTCGGCTCCACGCTGATCGCCCTGGCCAAGAACTCGGCGATCGCGGGCGCCTTCAGCGTCACCGAGCTGCTGGGCACGTACAAGACGCTCAACGAGCTGGGCTACAGCATCATCTGGACCTTCGTCTGGATCGCCGTCGGCTACCTGATCATCACCCTGTCCATCAGCGCGCTCTTCAACGTGCTGGAGAAGCGCTGGGGAGTCGCCCGATGACCGCACACGCGCTGCACGGGGACCTGGAGTCCACGGCCCTCTACGACATCCCCGGCCCGCGCGCCCGGCGCCGCCACTTCCTCTACGGGATGGCGTCGACGGCGGTGATCCTGGCCCTGTTCGGCTGGATCGTCTACCTGCTCTTCGACACCGACCAGTTCACCGCCGCCAAGTGGACCCCCTTCGAGTACGAGGGCATCCAGCGGCTGCTGCTCAAGGGGCTCTGGAACACCCTCAAGGCCTTCGCCTACGCGTCGGTGCTCTCGCTGGTCCTCGGCGCGGTCCTCGCCACCGGGCGGCTCTCCCTGCACCGGCCGGTGCGCTGGGTCGCCACGCTGTGCGTGGAGTTCTTCCGGGCCATGCCGGTGCTGGTGATGATCTTCTTCATCTTCGTGGCGCTGAAGGTCCAGCCGCTGCCCGCGCTGGTGGCGGGGCTGACCCTGTACAACGGCTCGGTGCTGGCCGAGGTCTTCCGTACGGGGATCAACGCGGTCGAGCGCGGACAGCGGGAGGCCGCGTACGCCCTGGGGATGCGCAAGACGCAGGTGATGACCTTCGTCCTGGCGCCGCAGGCGGTCCGGGCGATGCTGCCGACCATCATCAGCCAGCTCGTGGTGGCCCTCAAGGACACCTCGCTCGGTTACCTGATCACCTACGAGGAGTTCCTGCACGCGGGCAAGCTGATCGCCTCCAACCTCGACTACGACCTGCCCTTCATCCCGGTCGTGATGATCATCTCCCCGATCTACATCGGGATGTGCATGCTGCTGTCCTGGTTCGCCACCTGGATGGCCCGGCGCCAGCGGCGCAACCCCAAGACCGAGGCCGCCCGCGTGGGCCCGGCCGAGGCGGGGACGCCGCTGCCGGGCGGGCGGTAGCCCCGGGTCCGCCCGCGCGGCGACCCCCGAGAGAGCCACCCCCGCCCGGCAGCAGCCGTGGATCACTGCTCGCGCAGCGGCACCGACACGCAGGACGCGTATCGGTGCGCGGCGAGGAGAAGGTCAGCTGCGCCCCGGTGGGGTTGTGCTCTCTGGGGAGCGGGTCCACGGGCGGCGGGGGCGCGGGGCGGCGGCGACCCGCGCGGCGGGTCGGCGCACGGGCGGGTCAGCCGTTCTGGGCCCCGGCGGTCGAGCCGTTCAGCGCGCTCTTCTTCTGCCAGGCGGCCCAGTCCAGGTTCCACTCGCCGTAGCCGTTGCCGATGTCGGCCTGGCCCTTGGAGCCCGCGCCCACGACCTCGAACAGGTCGCCGACCTGGGCTTCCTTGTAGAAGGCGGTGGCGTTGGCGTCGCTCATCCCCACGCAGCCGGAGCTGGTGTTGGCGTTGCCGAAGTTGGCGTTGTTCCACGGCGCGGCGTGCACGTACATGCCCGACCAGGTCAGCCGCATCGAGTTGTCGACCATCTTGTCGTAGGAGTCGCCGAGACCGACGGTCTGGGAATCCATCCGGATGGTGCCCTCCTTGGCCATCAGCACCATCTTCCCGGACCAGGAGGCCTTCTGGCCGCCCGGGGTGCCGGCCGAGATCGGAATCTTCTTGACGACCTGGCCGTCCTCCGTCACCGACATCGTCTTGCTGTCGAGGTCCACCTTCATCCGGCGGTCCTTGCCTATCTTGAACTCGGTGTTGTAATCCTTCACGAAGTAACCGCTGCCCGAATCGACGCCGTTCAGCTTCATGTCGACCTTCACGTCGGTCCCGGACTTCCAGTATTCCTTGGGACGCCAGTCCACCCGGTCGTTGCCCGAGTAGTCCTTGAACCAGCCCCAGGAACCCTCGGTGTTGTTCGAGGTGGTGACCTGCAACTGCTTCTCGACCTCGGCCTTGTTCTTGACCGGGTTGTCGAAGACGATCGATATCGGCTGGGCGATGCCCACCACGCCGTTGGCCTTGCCCGGATTGATCGTGACCTTGTTCACCTTGTCGGCGGCGGTCGTCTTGAACTGCGTGGTCGCGCTCTGGCTCTCGGTGTTCTGCGCCTCGACCTTGTAGTCCTGGCCCGGCGAGGCGTTGCGCTCCGAGGTCCAGGTCCTGCCGTCCTCGGATATCTTCCCGGCCAGCTCCCCGCCCTTGCCGTCCGTGACCTTCACCTGGGCGAACTTGCCTTCGGCCAGGGTCACCTTGACCGGCTCGCCCGCCTTGACCCGGTCGCCCGTCAGGTTCACGGAGACGGACATCTCCTTCTTCTTCATCTCGGCCTTACCGCCGTCCGCTCCGCCCGCCCCGCCCGAGCAGGCGGTGAGGGCAGCGGCGGCCAGCAGCGCGGTCGCGGCGAGGGCGGCCCGGCGGCCCCGCGCTCCCGGGACCTGGCGACGCGACGATGCGGTACGGCGTGTGCGGCTCAACGAAACCCCTCCGAAGTGATGATCGTTCGCAAACAAAGAGCGAACGCGACGACATTAGGTTGCGCATTCCCGGAAAAACATCGGTAATTCGGTTGTGACCTGTACCGCAGCGAAACAGTCATCATCCGGTCACGAAGGACGGCCGGTTCGGCCCGGCGGGCGCGCGCGGGGCTCCGAATTCCGGTATCGGGGCGTCCGTTTCCTTGTATGCCCCCTCGCGGAGCGGGTAAAAGGACCTCCGGCGCCGTAAAGGGGGCCACAAGTCCCTTGCCCGGCGGGGCCCGCCGCCGCCCGGACCCCGCGCGCCGTGCTCCACGGGGCGTGCGCGGGGTACCCTCCACCCTCGACCCCGACCAGGCACATGGGAGATTGCGATGGACGGCCGCACCGACACGGCGCCGTGCGTGCCCGGCCCGCCGGTGACGGCCACCGACACCCGGGCGCCCGGCCCCGCGGGCGCCGTGCCCGCCGAGCGGTCCGCCGCACCGGCGAAGCGGTCGGTGCTGCGCAGCGGCGCCCTCATGGCCGCCGGTTCGATCGTCTCGCGCGCCACCGGCTTCGTCCGCTCCGCCGTCGTCGTCGCGGCCCTGGGCACCGGACTGCTCGGCGACGGCTACGCGGTCGCCAACACCGTGCCCAACATCCTCTACATGCTGCTCGTCGGCGGCGCGCTCAACGCGGTCTTCGTCCCCGAGCTGGTCCGCGCCGCGCGGGAGCACGAGGACGGCGGCGCGGCCTACACGGACCGGCTGCTGACCGCCTGCACCGCGGCGCTCGTCGTCCTCACCGCCGTCGCGGTCCTGTGCGCCCCGCTGATCGTCTCGGCGTACACCGGCTACGACGGCGCCCAGGCGTCCACCACCGTCGCCCTGGCCCGCTACTGCCTGCCGCAGATCCTCTTCTACGGCCTGTTCACCCTGCTCGGGCAGGTGCTGAACGCCCGCGGCCGGTTCGGCGCCATGATGTGGACCCCGGTCCTCAACAACGTGGTGATCATCGCCGTCTTCGGGCTCTTCCTCCACCTCTCCCACGGCGGGGCCGGCGGCCTCACGGCGGCCGAGACCCACCTCCTGGGCTGGGGCACCACCGCGGGCATCGTCGTCCAGGCCCTCGCCCTCGTCCCCTCGCTGCGCGCGGCCCGCTTCCGCTGGCGCCCCCGCTTCGACTGGCGCGGCGGAGGCCTCGCCCGCCCGCTGCGCAACGCGGGCTGGCTGGTCATGCTCGTCCTGACCAACCAGATCGCCTACTGGGTGATCACCAGGCTGTCCACCACCACCGGGCAGCGCGCCGCCCTGGAAGGGCTGTCGGGCGGCGCCGGCTACACCGCCTACAGCAACGCCTACCAACTGTGGATCGTCCCCCAGGGCATCATCACCGTCTCCCTGGTCACCGCCCTGATGCCGCGGATGAGCGCGGCCGCCGCGGACGGCGACCTCGGCCGGGTGCGCCGTGACGTGTCCTACGCGCTGCGCACCAGCGCCGCCCTCGTCGTCCCGGCGGCCGCGCTCTTCGCCGCGCTCGCCCCCTGGGTCATGGGCAGCGTCTTCGAGTACGGGCGCACCGGCGCCGCCGACATCGAGGTCATGGCGGGCATGCTCATCGCCTTCGCCCCCGGCCTGATCGCCTTCTCCGGACAGTACGTCCTCTCGCGCGGCTTCTACGCCCTGTCCGACACCCGCACCCCGTTCTTCCTGAACCTGGTGATCGCGGTCCTCAACGGCTCCCTGGCGGTCGTCGCGTACGTCCTGCTGCCGCCGCGCTGGGCCGTCACGGGCATGGCCGGCGCCTACACCGTGGCCCTGTTCGCGGGCGCCGGGGTGACGGCGTACGCCCTCGCCCGTCGGCTGGGACCGCGGACCGGCGCCGACGCGGGGCGACGCACCACCGCCCTGGGCAGCCACCTGCGGCTGGTCGTCGCCTGCCTGCCGGCCGGGGCCGCCGGCCACGCCGCCGCCCGGGCCGCCGACGGGCTCGGCACCTTCGCCGCGCTGGCCGCGGGAACCGTGGCCCTCGCCCTGACCGTCGTACTCCTCGCCCGCCCCCTGCGGCTGACCGAGATCACCGACCTGCTGGATTCCTTGAGGCGCAAACTGGGCCGATAAGGTGAATAACCGGCTCCAAGCACCTGGGACACTTACCGCATGCCACGCGTACTGCTCATAGAGGACGACCCCTCCATCAGGGAAGGGGTCGCACTCGGCCTGCGCAGACGCGGCCACGAGGTCCATGCCGCCGAGACCGGTGAGGCGGGCCTCGCCCAGCTCGCCGGGTTCCGGCCCGAGCTCGTCCTGCTCGACCTGATGCTGCCCGGCATCAACGGCGTCCAGGTCTGCACCCGCATCCGCGAGACCAGCCAGGTCCCGGTCATCATGCTGACCGCGCGCGGCGACGACTTCGACGTCGTCGTCGGCCTGGAGGCGGGCGCCGACGACTACATCGTCAAGCCCGCCCGCACCGAGATCATCGAGGCCCGGATCAAGGCCGTGCTGCGCCGCCTCACCGCCCCGGCCGGCCCCCAGGGCACCGAGCACCACGGCGAGCTGACCATCGACCGGGCCGGACTGACCGTCGCGAAGAAGGGCGACCACGTCGCCCTCGCCCCCAGCGAGATCAAGCTGCTGCTGCACCTGTCGGCCTCGCCCGAGCAGGTCTTCAGCCGCCAACAGCTCCTCGAATACGTGTGGGAGCACAGCTACCACGCGGACGCCCGCCTCGTGGACGCCTGCGTCCGGCGCCTGCGCAACAAGATCGAGGACGTCCCCGGCAGCCCCCGCTACGTCCAGACCGTGCGCGGCTTCGGCTACCGCTTCGGCCCCCTGTAGCCCCCGTGCGACGGATCGCCCCCCTGGGCCTGCGCAGCCGGCTGATCGCCGCCTTCCTCCTCGTCGCGGCGATCAGCGCCGTGTCCACCGCGGCCCTCACCTACCGGCAGGCGCGCACCGCGATCCTCACCCAGAGCCAGGACACCGCCGTGGCCACGCTCCGCGAACAGCTGGAGGGCGCGGGCACGACGCTGCCGATCGACCGGATCGGGCTGCAGAGCCAGGTCAACGAGCTGGGCAAGCGCGGCAAGCCGCACGCCTGGACGGTCTACGGCGAGTACGGGTCCCTGCGGGTCTCCTCCGACTTCGGCGGACCGGTCACCTCGCCCCTGGTCAGCGCGAAACTGCGCAACCAGATCAAGGTCAACCCGCACGCCGCCTTCCAGCGGGTCGAGACCGACGGCCGCACCCACCTGGTCATCGGCGTGCCCTCCGTCTTCACCCGCCAGGGCCTCACCCAACCCACCGGCGCCGTCTTCTACGCCGTCATGCCGCTCCTGGGCGAGGAGCAGACCGTCGCCCTGATGGTCGACGCGGCACGCACCGGCGCCCTGCCCGGCCTCGCCGTCGCCCTCGTCCCCGCGCTCCTCGCCGCCCGCAGCGTGCTGCGGCCGGTCCGCAACCTGCGCACCGCCGCCCAGCGCATGGGGCGCGGCCGCCTCGACACCCGGATCGAGGTCAGGGGCGCCGACGAGCTGGCCGGGCTCGCCCAGACCTTCAACGAGACCGCCGGCGCCCTCGAACGCTCCGTCGAGGAGCTCCAGCAGGCCGAGGCCCGTGCCCGCAGGTTCGCCGCCGACGTCTCGCACGAGCTGCGCACCCCGCTCGCCGGGATGCTCGCGGTCACCGAGGTCCTCGACGAGGACGCCGAGCACCTCGACCCCGACACCGCGAAGGCGCTGCGGCTGATCAGCGCCGAGACCGGCAAGCTCGCCGTGCTCGTCGAGGACCTGATGGAGATCTCCCGCTTCGACGCCCGCGCCGCCGGACTCAACCTCGACGAGGTCGACCTCACCGAGGCGGTCGGCAAGACCCTGGAACGACGGCACTGGGGCGCGGACGAGGTGGTCACCGACCTCCCCGAGGGCATCAGGGCCCGACTCGACCCGCGCCGCTTCGACGTGGTCCTCGCCAACCTGGTCGGCAACGGCCTGCGGCACGGCGGCGCCCCGGTACGGATCACCGCCCGCACCGGGGCGCACCCCGAGGGCGAGCGGCTCACCGTCGAGGTCGCCGACAGCGGCCCCGGGATCGCCCCCGAGGCACTGCCCCACATCTTCGACCGGTTCTACAAGGCGGACGCGGCCCGCACCCGGTCGGCGGGCAGCGGGCTCGGCCTCGCCATCACCCTGGAGAACGTCCGGTTGCACGGCGGCACGGTCAGGGCCGCCAACGGCCCGTCCGGCGGCGCCGTGTTCACCGTGGACATGCCGCTGGAGGCGGGCGCGTGAGCCGCTGGAACCGCGTGCGCAGCGCGCCGCCGGTCGCCCTCGCCCTGGTGGGCGCGGTCGCGCTGGCCGGTTGCGGGATCGAGCCGACCGGGGTGGTCGAGAGCGGCCGGGCCGCGAACGTCCCGGTCACCGAGCCCCGGAGCGCCGACGTCCTCTACTTCGTGGCCCCCGACGGGCGGCTCGCGCCGACCGTCCTGCACGAGCCGCGCCAGTCCGCCGCAGCGCTGCTCGCCCGCCTGCTGTCGGGCCCCGGTACCCGGGAGCGCGACGCCGGGCTCAGCACCGAACTGCCGGCGCGGACCGACAAGACGGTCGGACCGGTGCGCGTCGAATTCGCCGGCGCGAAGCAGCTGACCGTCCGGCTCCCCTCCTTCCGCGACGCGGACCTGTCCGACACCGCCAAGGACCAGCTGGTGTGCACCGCCGCCGTCGCGGTGGACGCGTCGGCCAAGGCCGAGGTGGTGCTGGTGACCGTGGACGGGACGAAGAGCCCGCGCCGCTGTCCGCTCGCACACTGACCGCGAGGGCGCACCGCCGTCCGGCCCCGCCCCCTTGCGGTGCGCCGCGCCCGCCCGTCACCGTGGCCCCATGGACCACGCCCCCGGCGTCCCCGACGTCTTCGACCCCCGGACGTACGCCGCGGGCGTCCCGCACGCGCGTTACCGGATCCTGCGCGACCACCATCCCGTCGCCTGGCAGGCCGAGCCGGAGGTCCTGGGCTGGCCCGCCGGACCCGGATTCTGGGCCGTCACCCGGCACGCCGACGTGGTGCGCGTGCTGCGCGACCACGCCGGGTACTCCTCCCACCTGGGGGCCACCCAGATCCGCGACCCCGCCCCCGCCGACCTGCCCTTCATCCGGCGCACCATGCTCAACCAGGACCCCCCGGACCACGGCCGGCTGCGCCGGATGCTCGCCCGCGCCTTCACCCCGGCCCGGGTCGACGCCTTCGAGGGCCGGGTCCGCGAGCGCGCCCGCCGCCTGCTGGCCGCCGCCCGCGACGCGGCCGTGGACGGCTCGGTCGAGGTGGTGGGCGCGATCACCGACGAGTACGCGCTGCTGGGCCTCGCCGACCTGATGGGGGTCCCGGCCGCCGACCGGGGGCTGCTGCTGGAGTGGACCGTACGGATCATCGGCTACCAGGATCCCGAGGACGCGCCCCCGCCGCGGCTCGGCCCGGACGGGGTGCCCCTCGACCCCCGCTCGCCCGCGCTGCTCGGCGAGATGTTCGACTACGCGCGCGAGCTGGCCGCGGCCAAGCGGGCCCGTCCCGCGGACGACCTCATGAGCGTGCTGGCCCGCGCGGAGCTGGCCGAGGGGGAGCTGGAGATGTTCTTCTTCCTGCTCACCGTCGCCGGGAACGACACCGTACGATCGGCCGCCCCCGGCGGACTGCTCGCCCTGGCCCGCGCCCCCGAAGCCGCTCGGCGACTCGCCGCCGGTCTGGTCCCGGTGGACCGGGCCGTGGACGAACTCCTGCGCGTCCACCCGCCGGTGCTCAGCTTCCGGCGCACCGCCACCCGGGACACGGTGCTGGCCGGCCGGCGGATCCGGGCCGGGGACAAGGTGGTCGTCTTCCACGCGTCGGCCAACCACGACGAACGGGTCTTCGCCGACCCGGGCCGGATCGACCTCGGCCGCTCGCCCAACCCGCACGTCTCCTTCGGCGACGGGCCGCACGTCTGCCTGGGCGCGCACTTCGCCCGGCTTCAGCTCCGGGTGCTCCACGAGGAATGGCGCGCGGCGCTGCCGCCGCCCGAACTCACCGGCGAACCGAAACGGTTGGTGTCGAACTTCATCAACGGGATCACGCGGTTGCCGCTTCGGGTGTCCGGGCGCTGCGGGTGACGTCCGCCATCAGCTCGGCCACGTCCGGCCCGTAGGCGTCGGAGTTGATCACCTTCACCACGACGCAGAAGGACTCCGCGCCGTAGGTGCGCGCGAGGCGCTGGTGGTGGCGGGCCAGGTAGCGGGCCCCCGCCTGGTTGCTCATGGCGGTCTGCCCGGAGATGAGGAAGACCGGGCGGGCGCCCCGCCCGTTGGTCAGCCGGGCCAGCAGGACGTGCTCCACCGCGCCCTTCTCCCAGCGGTAGACCTCGCCGCCGACGTGGATGGCGCCGCGGTCCGGCCCGGGCTCGCTGGTGAGGTCCACCCGTACCCCCGGCAGCATCGAGGCGAGGTGGGCGGTGGTCCGGACGTTGGAGATCGGCCCGCCGACGCAGAACTCGGCCCGCTCGCCGAAGCCTTGGCGCACCCCGTCGTGCGAGACGATCTGCACGTTCGCCCCGCAGTCCTTGATCAGTGCCGATATCTCCAGCAGCGCGAAGGCGTCGTTGCGGTGCACCGAGCCCTCGTTCCCGCCCATCTGGCGGTTCACCACGAACAGGCAGTCCGAGCCCGGCGGCAACCCGAAGAAGGCCTGCTTGCGGCGCAGCGCCCGGCGCCAGAGGTACGTACGGGCGAACCAGCCGAAACCGCCGCTGACGGCGGTCGCCACCACCCCGAGCACGATGTTGCGTACGTCGTCGTTCATGCGGCGGATCGTAGGGGGTGACCTCGCCGTCGTGCCAGGCGCGGGCGCCGGGGCCGGAATCCGGGCCTTCCTGACGCGGCGCCGGCCGGCCGTTAGGCTCGCGGGCACATTGCCTTGACTGGAGGTTCGATGCGCCGTCCCACCGCACGCGCGTTACCCCTTTTCGCCCTTACCGCGGCCCTCGCGGCGACCGCCGCCGCCCCGCCCTCGGCCGCCGCCGACGCGGCCGCGCCGCCCAAGTCCCCGGTCGCCGTCGGCTACGGCGGAGCCGTGGCCAGTGTCGACGCCGACGCCTCGGCGGCCGGGATCGCCGTCCTGCGCGCGGGCGGCAACGCGGTGGACGCCGCCGTCGCGACCGCCGCGGCCCTCGGGGTCACCGAGCCGTACTCCGCGGGCGTCGGCGGCGGCGGGTACTTCGTCTACTACGACGCGAAGTCCCGCCGGGTGCACACCATCGACGGGCGCGAGACCGCCCCCGCCTCGGCCACCGCAACCCTCTTCCAGGAGAACGGCGTACCGATCCCCTTCGATCAGGGCCAGACCAGCGGCCGCGGCGTCGGCGTCCCCGGCACCCCCGACACCTGGGACACCGCCCTCGCCGCGTGGGGCAGCCGCCCGCTCGGCCAACTCCTGCGCCCCGCCGAGAAGCTGGCCCGCGACGGCTTCACGGTGGACGCCACCTTCCGGGCCCAGACCGAGCTGAACCAGGACCGGTTCAAGGACTTCCCGGACACGAAGAAGCTCTTCCTGCCCGGGGGAGCGCTCCCCGTGGTCGGCTCCACCTTCAAGAACCCCGACCTGGCGGCCACCTACGCCGAGATCGCCCGCAAGGGCACCGGCGTCCTCTACCGCGGCCCGATCGCCGACGACATCGTCGCCGCCGTCCGCAAGCCCCCGGTCGACCCGGCCGCCACCCGGATCGTCCGCTCCGGCGACCTCACCGCCAAGGACCTGCGCGCCTACGACACCAAGCGGCAGGCCCCCACCCGGGTGGGCTACCGGGGCCTGGACGTCTACAGCATGGCGCCCTCGTCCTCCGGCGGCACCACCGTCGGCGAGGCCCTGAACATCCTGGAGCGCAGCGACCTCGGGAAGCTCTCCGAGACCCAGTACCTGCACCGGTTCATCGAGGCCTCCCGGGTCTCCTTCGCCGACCGCGGACGCTGGGTGGGCGACCCCGCCGCCGAGGACGTGCCGACCCGAGCGCTGCTCTCCCAGGAGTTCGCCGACTCCCGGGCCTGCCTCATCTTGCCCGACAAGGCGCTGACCAGCCCGCTCGCGCCGGGGGACCCGCGCCACCCGGCCCCCTGCGCCACCACCGGGAAGGCCGCGCCGACCACCTACGAGGGGGAGAACACCACCCACCTGACGGTCGCCGACCGCTGGGGCAACGTGGTCTCCTACACCCTCACCATCGAATCCACCGGCGGCAGCGGCATCACCGTTCCCGGCCGCGGCTTCCTGCTGAACAACGAGCTGACCGACTTCTCCTTCGCCCCGGCCGCCGCAGGCGTCCCGGACCCGAACCTGCCCGGCCCGGGCAAGCGGCCGCGCTCCTCGATGTCCCCGACGATCGTCCTGAAGGACGGGCGGCCGGTGCTGGCCGTCGGTTCCCCGGGCGGCGCCACCATCATCACCACCGTGCTCCAGACCCTCGTGGGGACCCTGGACCGCGGGCTCCCGCTGGTCGACGCGATCGCCGCGCCGCGCGCCAGCCAGCGCAACCAGACCACCACCGAGCTGGAACCGGGGCTGTGGAACAGCCCGGTCCGCGGCCAGTTGGAGGCCCTGGGGCAGGGCTTCCGACAGAATCCGGAGATCGGCGCCGCCACCGGCGTCCAGCGGCTCCCGGACGGCCGCTGGCTCGCCGCAGCCGAGACCACCCGGCGCGGCGGCGGCGCCGCGATGGTCGTCAGCCCGCACGGGCGCCCGTAGGGACCGGGGCGGGCGTACGGACGCCTAGGCGAGGGTGAGGATCCGCGGGCCGGCGGCGGTGATCGCCACGGTGTGCTCCGCGTGCGCCGCCCGGCTGCCGTCGACGGTCCGCAGGGTCCACCCGTCCCCGTCGGTCAGGTAGTCGTCCGTACCGCCGGCGACCAGCATCGGCTCGATCGCGAGGACCATGCCGGGGCGCAGCTTCATGCCGCGCCCCGGCGGGCCCTCGTTGGGCACGCCCGGATCCTCGTGCATCTCGCGGCCGATGCCGTGACCGCCGAAGCCGTCGGGGATGCCGTACCCCGCCGCGCGGCCGATGCTGCCGATCGCGTGGGCGATGTCGCCGATGCGGTTCCCGGGGACGGCCGCCGCGATCCCCGCGGCCAGGGCCCGCTCTGCCGTCGCGATCAGGGCGAGGTCGGCCGGACGGGCCCGGCCGACGGTGAAGCTGACCGCCGCGTCACCGGCCCAGCCGTCCAGGGTCGCCCCGCAGTCGATGCTGACCAGGTCGCCGTCGCGCAGCCGGTAGTCGTCGGGGATGCCGTGCACGATCGCGTCGTTGACCGAGGCGCACACGACCGCGGGGAAGGGCACCGGCGCGAAGCGCGGCCGGTATCCGAGGAAGGGCGAGCCCGCGCCCGCCGCGCGCAGCACCTCCCGGGCCACCGTGTCCAGCTCCCGCAGGGACACGCCGACGTCGGCGGCCGCGCGCACGGCTCCCAGGGCGCGGCCCACCACGCGGCCGGCCGCGCGCATCGCATCGATCGATTCTGTCGTCTTGAGTTCCACCATGCCGATTACTATACCGGTATTTCTATACCGGGATACTCGTAACGGTATAGAAATGGGGTGCCGGGGTAGCATGGGGGCATGGTCCGCACCCCCCTCACCCCGGAAGAGCGCGAGCGCGGCGAGCGCCTGGGCGCCCTGTTGCGCGAGTCGCGCGGCAGCCGCAGCATGGTCGAGGTCGCCGCGGCCGCCGGGCTCTCGGCCGAGACCCTGCGCAAGATCGAGACCGGCCGGGCCCCCACGCCCGCCTTCTTCACGGTCGCCGCCCTCGCCGCCGCCCTCGGCCTCTCGATGGACGACCTGATGCGGCGCTGCGCCTTCGTACCCGTCTGACGGGACGTCTTCGTCCGCCGAACGGCCCAATCGGCGGTGGGAGGAGCCGGGCGCGGGGCAAGCGTGAAGGCGTGTCAGCCATGAACGCATCCAAGCGACTCGGTCTCGGTCTCGTCGGAGCCCTGCTGGCGAGCGGACTGCTGCTCGCCGCCTGCGCCGCACCCGACGGCCAGGCCCATGCCAAGAAGCCGGGCGACGTGGTCTTCCGTCACCCCGGCGTCGTCGTCAGCCACACCCAGCTCCAGCACGCGAAGAAGATGGTCGCGGAGGGGAAGGAGCCCTGGCGCACGGCCTACCAGGACCTGCAGCGGAGCAAGTACGCCTCGCTCTCCTACACCGCCCATCCGGCCGACGTGGTGCCCTGCCCCTTCAACTCGGGCCCGCAGTCCTGCCTGGACGAACGCCAGGACGCCATCGCCGCCTACACTCACGCGCTGCTGTGGTCGGTGACGGGCCGGACCGCACACGTCCGCAAGGCCGTCGAGATCATGGACGCCTGGTCCGCGCGGATGAAGCGGCACGAGAAGGACAACGGCGGGCTGCAGGCCGCCTGGTCCGGCTCCACCTGGGCGCGGGCCGCCGAGATCGTCCACGCGGACTACCCGAACTGGGAGAAGTCGCAGGTCGACCGCTTCAAGGAGATGCTGCGCACGGCCTACCTGCCCGCGGTGCGGGCCCAGGTGCCGACGTACAACGGCAACTGGGAACTGGCGATGACGGACGCCTCCTTGTCCATCGCCGTCTTCCTGGAGGACCAGGCCGTCTTCAAGGAGTCGCTGGACCGGTTCCGCACGCGGGTGCCGGCGTACTTCTACCTCCGCAAGGACGGTCCGCACCCGATCGCCCCCGTGCACACGGCCATCGACACCCCGGACAAGGTGAAGGCGTACTGGTTCGACCAGGGCACCTACGTCGACGGCGTCGCCCAGGAGACCTGCCGCAACCTCATGCACGTCGGCTACTCCCTGGCCGCGTCCGCGCACATCGCCGAGACCGCCTGGTACCAGGGCGTCGACCTCTACGGGGAGGAGGGCGACCGGATCAAGGCCGCGCTGGAGTTCCACGCGAAGTACCAGCTGGGCGAGGAGGCCCCGCAGTGGCTCTGCGGCGGCAAGGTCGAGCGCACGATGGGCCCGGACCTGGAGGTGGCCCTGCACCACTACGCGACGCGCACCGGCGCGGACCTCCCGTACACCCGCCGCCTGGTCGAGGCGATGCGACCGGCCGGGACCGACGACCTGTTCGTGGCCTGGGAGACCCTCACCCACGGCGAGGCGCCCGCGGCGGGCCGGGGGCCGGTCGTGGACGCGCGGGGCGAGGACGGCGGCGCGGGGGACGGCGGCGCCGGGGACGGTGCGCGGGAGGACGCCGCGGACCGGCCGGTCGACGGTCCCGCGAGCCGGGCTCCGAGCGGGGCTCCAGAGGGGACCGCCTAGTCTCGGGCCATGACTCTTGAGGAGCTGGCCCGGTCCCGGTACGTCAGTCTCACCACCTACCGCAAGGACGGGACGCCGGTGGCGACGCCGGTGTGGTTCGTGGTCGACGGCGGCGAGGTGTACATCTGGACGAAGAGCGACACCTGGAAGGTCAAGCGGATCCGCAACAACGGGCGGGTCTCCGTCATCGCCTGCGACGTGCGCGGGCGCTCCCCGGAGGGCGCGACCGCGCTGGAGGGGGAGGCCCGGCTGCTCGACGGCGCGACCCTGAACCGGGTGCGCAAGCTGCTGGCCAAGAAGTACACCTGGCAGTACTGGGCGGTGGACCTTCCCGCGCTGCTCGCCCGCGGCGGGAAGCGTCCCCACACCGGGATCGCCGTCAGGGTTTGAGATTCCCGTAGCCCGCCCGTAACACGGGTGAGGTCCAATGCGGGAATGGATACGGTGAGTTCGACCGCGATCACGCAACTGGCCGCACATCTCAGGGAGTTGACGGGATCCCTCGATCCCGGGGCGGGTTGGTACGGGGAGTTCCTGCGGCGGGACCCGGACGGGATGCGGGCCTGTCTCGACGGGGACGCGATACCGCCGTGGGACGTCGTGGAATCGCTGCTCCAGGACCTGGCGCGGCTGCGGGGCGCGCCGTACGCGGCCGAACGGGCGGACCGGGCGGCCCGGTTGCGGGCCGCCGCCGTCCTGGCCCACGACCGGCAGCCCGGCGGCGAGGCGGAACTGCACGTGCTGCTCGCGGCCACCGGTGCGCAGCGCGGGGCCTGCGAGGGGGCCGTACACGATCTGACCGCGCGGCTGTCCGGAGCGGCCGACCCGGCGGTCGCCGCCGGGCTGGCCCGGGAGCTGTCCTGGACCCGAGACGACCTCGCCCGCGCCGCCTCCCGCTGCGCGGACCTCGCCGACCGGCTGACCGCCCTGGCGCCCCCGCTCCCGGCCGTCCCGCGCCAACGGCCGCCGGTGGGCCGCCCGGAGGCGGGTCCGCGGGAGGCCGCCGAGGCCGGGCCCGGGTCCGCTACCCCGGCCCCGGGCGGGCGCGGCGCGAGCCGCAGGCCCCGCAGGAGCGGCGGGGCGCGGTTCGCCGGAGGGGCGCCTCTCGGCGATGCGGCGGCCGTCGCGGCCCCGCCCGGGCTCGCGGACGCCCCGGACG